>NZ_JBEOPO010000004.1:0-146908 GCF_040310145.1 Shewanella sp. S1-49-MNA-CIBAN-0167
AGCGTCCTAGCATCTAGCAGCGTAGCGTCCTAGCATCTAGCAGCGTAGCGTCCTAGCATCTAGCAGCGTAGCGTCCTAGCATCTAGCAGCGTAGCGTCCTTTGACATGAGAGCAGTCTAGTAATTATTTATTCCACGGATTGTTGGGATCAAATGTAGGCTGCGGCTTTTTGTTATTACTGCGCTGTGTCACTGCATCACTGTCATTTGAACGACTCGACGAAGAATATGAATTTGAAGATGATGACGAAGAAGCATATGAACGACTTTGATTATGTTTCATCTGGTCATAATCAGCGGTGGCTTTGGCTTTCATCTCGGCGACTAACTCAACCGTTAGCGGCTGAGGTTTACGCGGTTTTATACCGTCGGCAAAACCGCGTTCACGGGGTTTTAACTCAAACTGGGCTGAGTTGCCTTTTGGCATACGCTTGAAACGGTATAGATAAAAGTTTTCAACACGTTCCCTCGCCCACTCAGTCTTCTTAAGAAACGAAACACACGCGGCCGTGTTCGGATTGGTATTAAAACATTCTAAATGCATCGCGGCGTATAAAATTTTCCAATCATAAAATGCCACTAATTCAGAGATCATCGTTTCTGATTTTAAACCGTGGAGTGGATTATTTTGCTGTAGTTCTATCATGCTATCTCATGACCTCAAAAAGCTGTCTCTATAATATGTCTAGTTTACCGTTAAAATGCGCCATCGTCTTTATGCATCTTGCACATGCCCTAACGCTGAGTTAAATAAAACGCATTATTTTCGCGCGGCAGTTAACAATCGCCTTCTGATTTATTGCTACCAGACTGATAGACTGCTACTACTATTGCTACAAAACTGATATGACAACAAGGCTGAAAGATATCGAGGAAAAATACGTTATGGTTCGTTAACACAAGGTAAAGTAATCTGCCTATTGGTTCAAATAATGCTTTAAAACCAAATAGCGATTAATCAAACCATAGCCGGTTGCGAACGTCAGTTATTGTAACGGCGTTGAATGTTGTCAGCCAAATAAACTCTGACTGACAACCATATTAGCTTATACTCGCGATGTTGACGCTCATTAGATTAACGATTTACATCTACAACCACACGACCGC
This sequence comes from Shewanella sp. S1-49-MNA-CIBAN-0167, assembly GCF_040310145.1. NCBI lineage: Bacteria > Pseudomonadati > Pseudomonadota > Gammaproteobacteria > Alteromonadales > Shewanellaceae > Shewanella > Shewanella sp. S1-49-MNA-CIBAN-0167. The sequence continues at coordinate 1,107 of NZ_JBEOPO010000004.1, forward strand.
GAACCTTACCTGCCAATAAGTCACTTGCCACATCAATCGCTTCAGTCAAGCTGATTTCGTGAACAATGTCATCGAAAACGGCAGGGTCAAGGATCTCGCCCAGACGTTGCCATGCCTCAATACGATCGGCTAAAGGTCGCATTACACTGTCGACACCCGCTAACGTCACGCAACGTAAAATAAAAGGTGCTACGCTAGCAGGAAAATCCATACCCTGTGCCAAACCACATGCTGCCACCGTCCCGCCATATTTCATACTGGCACACACATTGGCTAATGTATGACTGCCAACAGAATCAACCGCACCAGCCCAACGCTCTTTGGCCAATGGACGACCCGCTTCAGATAAGGTCGCGCGATCAATAATGTCTTTAGCCCCTAGCTTTTTCAAGTAGTCGCTTTCATCAACACGGCCAGTAGAAGCCACTACGTGATACCCGAGCTTAGCTAAAATAGCGATAGCAAAACTGCCAACACCGCCATTAGCGCCTGTTACTAGCACTTCACCTTTATCTGGGGTTAGGCCATTTTTCTCAAGTGCCATTACACATAACATCGCAGTATAGCCTGCGGTGCCAATCGCCATAGCTTGTTGCGGTGAAAACGCACTTGGCAATGGAATAAGCCATTCACTTTTTAAACGCGCTTTAGTTGCCAAGCCCCCGCAATGATTTTCACCTACGCCAAAACCATTCAATAATACCGTATCGCCAGTGGCAAACTTAGCGCTATCGCTGTGTTCTACTATGCCCACTAAATCTATGCCGGGCACCATAGGAAAGGTTCTCACCACGGGCGCTTTACCGGTAATGGCGAGGGCGTCTTTGTAATTAAGCGTGCTATAAAGCACTTTTACCGTAACATCACCTTCAGGTAGCACACTTTCATCAATGCTTTTCACTGTGGTGCGGTAACCTTGATCATCTTTCTCAATTAACATGCCATTAAACATCATGTGCTCCTAATTTAGACTAGTCGACTATTAATGATTAAAAATTTTATTAACCTCAACTCGACTTTAGAGAAGAGGTCAGTAAGCTAAGGTTATTTAGGTAATGCGGCCATGAAAAGGTCGCAGTAATTATCTAGCGGTGTGGCCTGCTGCACCAACTTTGCTCGACTTACGGCGCCCTCCCAACCTACCCAAAAATTTTCGGCTAAAAGCTGGCAATTTGCACTTTCTGCAAGCTCGCCATGTAGTTGTGCATCCTTAAGACAACGGGCTAGACAGTCTTGCCAGCTAACGAATATCTCAATAATTTGCGGTCTAAAACTGTCGGGTAATACACCCACTTCTTGACCTAAGTTCCCCACCAAACAGCCACGCTTAAATTCATAACGGATCATTCCTGCTTTAGCATCTGCTACAAAATGACGGATCCGTGTTAGGGGTAAATAAGATTCATCTAAAAGGTGAATTTCAAGTTTACGTAAAAAATAGTCGGCATAATTTTGCAATACCACCTGTCCAAAAGCCTCTTTACTGGCAAAGTAATGATAGAAAGAGCCTTTTGGTACGCCCACCTTTTTCAAAATAGGTTCAATACCCGATGAAGCAAAACCTTGCTCTGTTAATTGCTCAAGGCCACTTCGGATAAGCTCTGCCCGCGTATCAGGATTATCGCGGGATATTTTAGGTGGCCGGCCACGACGAGGTTTCTCGGTTGTACTTGTGTGTGGACTCGACATTGAATCTAAGCTTAAATTATTCATAACACCTATATTAGACCGAACGTCTATTAAAATACAGTAGTATTATGAAAAATCGCAACATGACGCTCATTTAGTCACACAAATTTGCACTATTACCGGATTAACATGCACCATTAACTAACGCGCGACCTCACTGAGTCAGCGACTATCTACTGAAACCGCAATCCTGATTCTATAAGGTTAATGCTATACACAAGCGATTTAAAACAATTGACGTTATAAAGGCTTTGAGGGGGCGAGACATGGCCGATAGATCAAATCAACCTAAAAGCTGTAAATCCAATAAATTTGAATTCAAACTATCTTAGTTAGATGGCTTGAGCTCGAATCATTCGTTCTATAATCATCTATACCCGTTTCACTTATGCATTAACAAATAATAAATCCTCGCCTAGCAATATCGTGTCACGCTAGTCCGAAAGAGGTTGTTCGATAGACAAGCTAGATCAACGACTTTAAACGTAACAACATTTAAACCTAAAATTTACTCACTAAATAATTAAAAAACAATTAATATCAATACAATAACTTATAACTATAATTTAATTTTATTCAGAAAAAGCACACACCTATAATCAAACAATCCTTAAGCAGTTGCATCGAGTAACGAGCCGTGATCACTAGCCGTATAGTAAATGTTTCCCATAAATAAATAAGCTGGATCGACACCAAAATTACGCTTCTATTATCTTTCTGTCTGAGATTAGATTGGAAATTTTACCCCAAATGATGTTAATATGATTAGACCACTAACTAGTTTGGTGGTTTTTTATTGCTGAATATAAATTATTTAACAATAAACCGATTAACCAGAACCCAGGAGCTCATTATGCCAACGGACACGTCAAGCGAAGAAAATCTCATTACAACCATTTGGAACACCACAACATTAAAGCTGAAAGAGGCTTCACAGTTATTGTGTTTATGCGCCATATTAAGCACCTATCTCTTTGTCATGTTGAAACCTAATGGGATTCAACATGATAAAGCGTTAGGAGGCAAATAATATATGCATTACCTAACCTATGTCTCATTAGCAATCTATTTTCTCGTAATGCTAAGCATTGGATTGTTTGCATATAAAAAATCAACCAGCGATGTATCGGGTTATATTTTGGGTGGCCGTAAAGTCAGCCCACAAGTTACCGCACTGTCAGCAGGTGCATCCGATATGAGTGGCTGGATGCTAATGGGCTTGCCAGGTGCCATGTTCTTAGTCGGCTTCGAAACCATCTACATTGCGATAGGCCTATTAGCGGGGGCATTGATTAATTATTTGATCGTGGCACCTAAATTACGGGTTTATACCGAAGTTGCGGGTGACTCCCTAACGATTCCTGAATTTTTTGCTAAACGCTTCCACGCACCAAACAGTCATGTGCGGATTATCGCGGCGATTATCATTGTTATCTTCTTTACCTTATATACCTCGGCAGGACTCGTCGCTGGGGGGAAATTATTTGTCTCTGCATTTGATTTAAATTATGAACTCGGACTGGTGGTTACCCTAGGTGTGGTTGTATCTTATACCTTACTCGGTGGTTTTTTAGCCGTCAGCATGACTGACTTTGTTCAAGGCTGTATCATGTTTGTTGCCTTGATTCTGGTACCCGTTGTGGCATATCAAGAGTTTAGCAGTGCTGACAAAATGATGGGCTTTGCTTATGAGTCGATCCCGCATTTCTCTGATGCGATGCAAAATGTCACAATGCTCGGGTTAATTTCCAGTCTGTCTTGGGGCCTAGGTTATTTTGGTCAGCCACATATTATTGTGCGCTTTATGGCTATCCGCTCGGTTTCTGATATCAAAGCAGCACGCAGAATTGGTATGAGTTGGATGACAGTCACCATTATTGGTGCGCTGGCAACAGGTCTAGTGGGTATTGCCTACGCCAATAAATTTGACATGAAAATAGCCGATCCTGAAACTATCTTTATTGTCTTTTCTGAATTGTTGTTCCATCCGCTAATCAGTGGCTTCCTTTTAGCTGCCATTTTAGCTGCCATTATGAGCACGATTTCTTCACAGTTATTAGTGTCGTCAAGTTCTCTGACCGAAGACATTTATCGAGTTATTTCGAAAAAAGAGTCAACTGAGAAAGAAATGGTCAAAATGGGACGTTATGGTGTAGCAGGTGTCGGTATTGTAGCCAGCTTACTGGCGCTCGATCGCTCAAACAGTATCTTATCAATAGTCAGCAATGCATGGGCTGGATTTGGTGCGGCCTTTGGTCCACTGGTATTGTGTTGCCTATATAAAAAGAACCTGACCCATAAAGCGGCTGTCGCGGGTATTTTATCAGGTGCTATTACCGTCCTATTTTGGATATATGCTCCTGTACTTGCAGACGGAAAAGCATTAACTACCGTGATGTACGAAATGATCCCCGGCTTTATTGTCAGCAGTGTAGTGATTTTTATTACCAGTGCACTGGATGCCGACCCTTGCCATAAAACCGTTAAGACTTTTCATAAAGCCAATCGTGTTTTAGCTGAGGAACTGTAAAGATGGAAGATATTCATACTATGTCAACTTCCCATTGGAAACGGATTGTCGTTAAAGTGGGAAGCGCGTTAATTGCACCTAACCAACAAGGCTGTAGCAGTCGATATTTATTAGGTATAGCTCAGTTTATCGCCACCTGTCGTGCTCAAGGATGCCAAGTTGTGTTGGTGTCTTCAGGCTCCGTTGCTGCGGGGAGACATCTATTCTCTGATCTTGCAGAACCAACTGTGTCGCTCAAAAAAGCGATGGCAGCAGCAGGCCAGGCCGATATGATGGCAACTTGGGATAAGTTGTTCGATTTCCCTTCGGCGCAGCTATTACTCACCCACGGTGATTTACGCGATCGTGATCGTTATATCAGTATTAAAAATACCATTGCCACCCTGTTAGAGCATGGACTACTACCCATTATCAACGAAAATGATGCTGCTACCACAGCTAAGTTACGCGTTGGAGACAATGACAATTTATCCGCTATGGTCGCAGCCGCAGCGGATGCCGACGCGTTAATTATCTGCTCAGACGTAAAAGGGCTTTATACCAAAAACCCTAATTTACATGATGATGCCACGCTAATTAAGCAAGTCAGTGAAATCAATGCCGACATCTACGCGATGGCAGGTGGTGCCACCAGCAGTGTGGGTACTGGCGGTATGTTTACCAAAATTGAGGCTGCAGAGAAAGCCATTTCACACGGCATTGAAACTATGATTGTGGATGGCTTTGATGCAGACACATTTAATCAGCTTCTTAAAGGTCAAAACCCGGGCACTTTATTTGAGCCATATGATGTACCAATGAAAGATCTGTTACATTGGATGACGCATACATCTCAAATTTTAGGTGAATTAATTGTCGAAAATGACTTTAGCGCCGACCTTCAAAAACATGATACCCAACTGACCAGTGACGATGTAGTGGCCGTAAGAGGCAACTTTTCCGTCGGCGATACCGTTTTAGTGCGCAAAGGCGATGGCACTAAATTGGCAAAAGCCAAATCAAACTATAGTAGTTGTTTATTACATTTTATTGCAGATAAAGAAGATCGTGAGTTTGCCAACAATGCCCAGCAAAAGACAGGCCCACTGATCTCTGACAAAAACATCGCCATATTGGAGCAAATATGAGTTTAATTAAAGACTTATCACAAGCCGCAGCTAATGCTGCACAAACTCTAGCCCTATTAGATGAGCAAGTTAAAAATACCATTTTACTTGATATGGCCCGAGCACTTAGAGCTCACAGCGACGATATCATCAAAGCTAATTTATTGGATCTTGACCATGCCGCAAAAGCTGAATTAGGCGCGGCAATGATAGACAGACTAACTCTGACATCAGAGCGCATTGAATCAATGGCTGCGGGCATCGAAACGGTAGCGTCGTTACCCGATCCGGTTGGCAGAGTACGTGAAATATGTCAGCGACCAAATGGGCTTAATATTCAAAAAATGCGCGTACCTTTAGGGGTCGTTTGCATGATTTATGAAGCACGCCCAAATGTCACCGCTGATGCAGGCGCGTTATGTTTTAAATCGGGTAATGCCGTGATACTGCGTGGCGGTAAAGAAGCATTACATTCAAGTAAAATCATTGCTTCGATTTTACAGAATGTGTTGCAAGCAAATCAGTTACCACCGGCGCTTATTACCGTGATACCCGATCCGGATCGTGCCTTAATGCTGGAACTAATGCAGCAGCGTGACTTTATTGATGTCATTATTCCACGTGGTGGAGAAGGCTTAATCAACTTTGTTACTGATAACAGTAAAATCCCTGTTATTCAGCACTTTAAAGGCGTTTGTCATCTGTATGTTGATAAAGATGCCGATCTCGATATTGCGATGTCTTTATTGCTCAACGGCAAAACTCAACGCACGGGTGTATGTAATGCCCTAGAGGGATTATTGGTACATCAAGACGTAGCCGCAGCCTTTTTACCGAAAGTGGCAGCCGAGCTTGCCGCACATAAGGTGCGAATTAATGTCAGTAAAAATGCCCAACAATACTTTGAGCATGCCAACGTCATTAGTGATGATGATTTTGGCCAAGAATATTTAGATTTAGAAATTGCGATTCGACAAGTGACTGATTTTGATCATGCCATCAATCATATCCGCCGCTTTGGTAGCCATCATACTGAAGTGATTTGTACCCAAAATGACTCAACGGCTACGCGTTTTCAACGCACTGTGGATGCTTCGGTCGTCATGGTCAATGCGTCATCACGTTTTTCTGATGGTAGCGAACTCGGTCTAGGTGCTGAAATTGGTATTGCGACGAGCAAATTGCATGCCTACGGCCCAATGGGTCTTGAGTCACTCACCACTGAGAAATACTTAGTCAGCGGTGAAGGTCAAGTCCGCGCATAATCAAATAGGTATTACAGACAAAAGGCCAAGCGAAAGCATGGCCTTTTCTTTTTAGAGACACTTTCGGAGTTTATTATCTCTCAACATCAATCATTAGATCCTAATACTTGTATCGCCTTTATCGGTGGCGGCAACATGGCAAAAGCCATTATCAGCGGCCTACTGAAACAAGGTCATAATAGTGCCAATATTTTAGTGTGCGCCCCCAGCCAAACAACCCGACACAACTTAATCGATAAATTCAATGTTAGGGTGCATCAAGATAATACTGCCGCAGTAGCATTTGCCGATGTCATCATTGTTGCCGTTAAGCCTTTTGTAGTACCTGTGGTGTGTGAGCAATTGAGTGAGGTTATGCAACACGATAACCGTAAATTAGTCATCTCGATTGCGGTGGGAATAAAACATGCCACGGTCTGCCAAAAACTAAATCATTCACCCAAAGTCATTTGTGCCATGCCAAACTTGCCGGCCGCCATTGGTGAAGGATTAACAGGTTTATTCGCAGGTCCTAACACCCACGATAATGACATTGCACTCGCAGAAAGTCTGATGCGTGCCGTTGGTGAAACCGTATGGCTACAAGATGAAAGTCAAATGTCTACCATAGTGGCCGCAGCAGGCAGCTCTCCAGCGTATTTATTCTTATTTTTAGAAGCGATGGAAAAAGCCGCCATTAAACAAGGGCTCCCAAAAGAAACCGCCATTAAAGCCGTGCTTCACAGTGCAATGGGAGCGATATCTATGGCGATTAATAGTCAGCATAATTTGACTAACCTTCGCCACCAAGTGACCTCTCCTAAAGGGACAACAGAACAAGCCATATTGGCATTTCAAGATGGTGAGCTTGATGAACTCGTTGCCAGCGCAATGGCATGCGCGGCAACAAGAGCTAAAGAACTGTCTATCGGCTAGTCTCAAAACGCGAAACTGACGTTAACAACACTCTGCTAACAGCAATGCACTGAAGATAGCACTTTACTCATCCTCACAGGCTTAAGATTGGCTCAGTAACTCTTGTTTAATCAGTTTCAGCAGAAAGGTTTCTCGTTCAATCGATAAGCCTTTTTTGCTACTGTTGGCGATAGTCTCAAGGTTGTGCTCAATCGCTTCATCAATATCAATCCATACTGGCATCATGCCGTTATTAATTTCGTGAGCTTCAAATTGGGTCTCAGCCAGTTGATTGTCGATATCACAAGTGAAGCAATAAGACAGCATATTAACCGACGTATGGCCATCTCGCAGCCAGGGACGATATTCTTCATACAAACCAAACGCATTAATATTGCGAATGTCTTGGGCGCCCGTTTCTTCTTGTAACTCGCGAATAAGCCCTTGCTCTATATCCTCACCCGCATCAACCCCACCACCAGGCAATGAATAGTCATGATAACGTTGTGTATATAACATCAGTATCTGGTTTTCACGCACCACAATGGCACGAGTAGCAAGCCGCGTTAGCATCGTTTGTTGATTCGCCGTAATAAAGTCTTCAGGGGTGTCGATATGATAACGAGTGGTTAAATGGCGCATTATATGGGGCTCATCACAATAAAAAACGCATGATACGTTGCCAAACCACATGCTTCAAGTTTACCGTATCGGTTAAATCAATATGAATTTGTGAGCATAAATAAGTCTCTACAATGGCGAGATGGGTTGAAGCAGAAACCATGAGTTTTGCCGCTGAGTGATATCGCGCTATCGGTGACGCTAAATATCAGCAATAGGATGACAACATTTGGCAATACTCATGGATGCCCATTGTTGGCCATATTGTCGACCATCAATATGGTTTTGGATTAGGCTTTTAACCAAAAAAACAACAGATAGATGACCCAAAAAGTCCTATCAGTATAACTAACATACTATGGGTGCCGGTTTTGACATTCAGATGCTCATTCAAGCAAAACCATGAAACGATCATAACCCTGTCATGCCATAATCATGTAATAATCGTATATTTAGGCGGTTATTTTCAATATTTTATCTATTATTAAAAATCAACGAGTAATGGCTTGAATGATATTGTTATCGAGTTTACAAAATTAGTGTTCGCTTAATTCTCCATGGAAGTTGCTTATGATTAGATTTTGGTACAAACAATTCCCTCAATATCCGCCTGATCATTCCGATTACTGGCGCATTCGCTTAATCGAGCATTCATTACTCATTACCACGAGTTACTTTCTCATTCTTACCCTGATCAACCTGTTCTATTTTGAAGGTTATCAATATGCCTTACTCGATGGTTTCGGTTTATTAACCTCATTGGGTATTTACTCCCGCTTTCGCAAAACGGGACATGTTAAAATAACATCATGGGCTGTCACCATCATGGTAGCCAGTTTAATCATGCTGTTTGTGATCTCGACTAAGGGTCACTCCCACTCATTATTTTGGGCAACGCTCATTCCACCTTTTTCGTTTTTTCTTATTGGTCGAAAATGGGGAACGTTTATTTCATGCCTCACATTTAGCGTATGTGCCTTATTAGTTTACCTGCAAACTCAAAACCCTCAGCCAGTGACCTTTGGAACAGGATCTTTATTTAACGTTATTGAGGTGTGTATTGCGCAAATTTTATTATTGCGATATTACGAAAAAACCCGTTTTTCAGCCTATAAAAAGCTCGCGCTACGCAATATAGAAATCCAAAAAATGGCTGAAACAGATAAACTCACCGGACTTTATAACCGTGAAAAGCTCGATGTAGTACTCGATAAACTGCTTACCATCCCTGCCGCAAATACCGACACAGTACATCCACCGCGGAGCGCAGAGGGTAAAACACCGTTGTCACCTGTAGCACACTCATCCGTTATCGATAACGTCACATATAGCAATACCATTCCCCCATTACTCAAGCCGTCATCGTCTCTTCAATACCCTATCTCGGTTGCCATTATCGATATAGATCATTTTAAGCGAATTAATGACAATCACGGTCATCTTGTGGGTGACCACGTATTGTATGAACTCGCACAATTACTACAAAGCCAAATGCGTAATGACGACCTATTAGTCCGTTGGGGTGGTGAAGAGTTTGTGGTGGTATTACCTAACACAACATCGACCGATGCCATCGAATTAACCGAAAGGTTACGCCGCTATATTGCTACACAGAACATTCAAGGTATGGCGCTTACTATCAGTGTAGGTGTAGCCCAATATACTATTAAAGACAGTGCCTACAGCCTGTTGGGTCGTGCAGACAAAGCCTTATATCTGGCAAAAGCACAAGGACGAAACCGCGTTGCAGTCGCCTAAAAAAAGCCACAGTAGAATCTAATATCTTACTGTGGCATACCATCTGCTTGGCTTTATCGCCAAGCCTACTCAAGGCGTTCGTTGTCAGGTGTCAAGCGAGCATAATGTTTACCATTGATGCGCTCAATAATTTGGGTTGCAGTTAAGTCATGCACCACATTAATCACCGTTGAAGCCGCATCTGTAATGGCCCCAATCACCACTAAAATAGGAATAACCTCCATGGGTAATCCTAAGGTCGTGACAATAAATATTTCACCTAGAAATGCCCCGCCTGGCACCCCACCAATGACAAACGCTGATAATACTGAAATCAAAATCGTCAACATAAACACATCGGTAGTGAAATCGAGTCCTAATAAAGAATAAATAAACACGATTTTTAATGCCGTAATCGCAGCTGCGCCGCCCTTATTAAGATTGACTAATAATGGCAAGCTAATCTCTGCAATTTGTTCGTTCAACCCCATCTTAGCGGCACTGCGAATGGTAACGGGTAAGGTTGCTAACGATGAACTGGTACCTAATGCGGTCACGGCTGGTTCAAGCATATGTTGCCAGAATCGTCTCACGCCTTGCACACCACCACCAATCCACGCATATAACGTCGATCCTAGTGTAAGGTAAAGCGCCATTGCCACAAAAAATAGTCCGACAGCTCGAGCAAATGTGCCCATCAGTTCAGTGTCTTGACTGGCCATCGTCGCGGCAAAATATGCCCCAAGACCAATAGGCGCGGCATGCATTAATATCGAAATGACTTTCATAATCACGGTATTTAAACTGTCTAGCATGCGCCCGACTCTCACGCCATCTTCACCAGATTGGCCAATCGCAACACCGCCAATAACCGACATAATAATCAGCGCTAAAATGTTTGATTTAGATAACAGCCCGACAAAATCATTGGTGGTTAATAAGCTGACAAAATCCATACTACCTGATGCCGCATCGACAGTATTAGCTAGATCGAGTGTTACTCCTTGTGCAGGATCGTAAGCTAATGCCAGCAACACCACACCGACAGAGGGGATGATCGCCATCACAATCGACACCGCCATAATCGATACCAGTATGGCGCCTAATTTCTTTAAATCGGTCATGTGGGCAATGGACGACATTACACTCACCGCGACCAGAGGCACAATAATCATAAACAAAAGATTCAGAAATATTTGCCCTATCGGTTTGAGCTTTATGGCCAGTTCTGGCACTAACCCACCCAATAGCCCACCAAGCAACAAAGCACTGAGCAATATAATTGACGAACGATAAGCACGTAGGCTTTTGAACATAATGGATCCTAAGGACAATTAAACAAAACAACAAATGGTCAGCAGACTTGACCCAATGAACGCTTGATGCATTAACAATCCACAGGGTAATGTCGAAAGTAAAGTAAACTTATCATGCAGTTAACCTGTATTATTGCCGACAAATGTAACATCTCTATATTAACGTTAATGCTAAAATATGGCACAAAACCAATACGATACCAACTACAACGGTATTTTAGCAATGGTTAATATTACGTGTGCCACTCAGCACCTTATAAGCTTGTTAATTCAAGGCTTATCCATACACTTTTTTGTTGTACCTACTCAGGATAATGTTGTTAGTGTGAATGGGGATTAACTATTTAACAGCGTTTGAATTGCAATCATTAACGCTTCAGGGCACAGACAAAAATCTGCTTGGCCAACGGACTGCGATGATCATTAACACCACATCCAAACACAGATATAGCTCGTAATAGTGCAAGATGCCAGTCAAGCACCACACAGTGGTGTATCAATAGGTGCGATGTTGAGTCAGCGCGATATAAATAAGCTAGCTATTAAATCAGTGCCTTATGAAAAAAATGTCCCATAGAATCAACATATTATGCAATAAGGTCTTTGTTAAGTCAGAGTAGATCATCGATGTGATGTGCAATACCACTGTTGTCAGCGGTTTTTAGGCAGTATATCAGAGGAATAAAATAGCGGTCGTCATATACAACGACTCAGGGAGCTTGCTCACTGGCAAGCTTCCCAAAGCGGTACTACATGACGATATAGATTGGCCAACCAAGAAGACCAATTAAGCCTTCCTTGTATTCAAATCGCTCTAATCGTTCAGGAGAGGCATTTTGAGCCGCCAATTCTTGATAACTACGAGAGAAATTAAGAGTGCGTAACAGCGCAGAATTAAAGTTCTTACCTAGATCCAGACGGATAGCAGCAGCAAGTTCATTAGGTAATTCAGCAAACGCCGCTTTGGTTTGATGCTCGATAAATTCGAGGCTAAACCATTGCGGCTGAAGTTCTACACGAGTCATACGTCGTTTAAGATCTGGGCGCACTTTTTTACCATCGAAAAATATCCGATACAACACAGCTTCAGCCAAGGTACTTTCTAGGTTGATATAATCCATTGGATCAAAAGTGCCAGCAATGTAAAACTGCGCCAACAAGGCATTAATCGATTGTTGGCGATTATGCTCAGTTAAGGCTTGTTGGTAATAAACCCAACCTTGCCATTCATCACAATCGGGAGGGCTCGATACTTGATCAAGCAAAATTTTATCCACGTTGCCATAAATCGATTTACCATGAAGCCGGTATTGGCTGACTTTAGTCAGCATGCCCCAGCCCTTCTGGAATGACTTAACCACGCCGTCATCATTGAGCAGCAAGGCTATAGCATTAGCATGATTTTGGTCCGATAACGCCATCAAGCCAATGCTGACAATACCAATCACATCCTGCGCTGCTTCTTCAAGCAAATGCATTTTATACTTGTTATAGAACTTATCAGCGAACTTAAGGCTCATCAAAATGGCTTTGGCTTTGATCTGTCCCAGCTGCTCATTACTGAGCAAGCCCTCGGTTAGGCCATAAGCCAACACCCGACTCAGATAGGGACCCTGATTTTCGTCACGTATTACCAATTGCATTTGCAGAACCCTTAATCAAGAAAGCTAAACATGTCATCAACTTCAGCATACTCGTCGGTGACTTGGTTCTTTTCTTTCGCCTGGATCACTAATTCGCTAGCAAACTGACTGATAATTAACTGCCAGTCAGAGCCGGTGTTGCGCAGCATATTCTTAATCGACTTCTCAACATTAGGCGCCCTTTCGCGGATCAACGCCAATAGACTACGAGGATCATCAATGCTGAGACTGTGAGCCTCTTCATCGGCTTGCCAATCAGAGTAACCCACCGTTTCTTCATCCGCTTCATCATCATAAGTGTCGTTGCTCTCATCGTCATCGCCACTGGTTCCGCCTAAGATAAGCTCGATAAAAGGAATAGAGAGATAAAACAGTGCAGCGGGATCTTCAGCTAAACACTCTAATATGGCAGTTTGTTTCTCTTCGCTGTCCTGAATTCGGATAAGATAAGTCATAAAATCAAAAGTATGATGCATTAACTCTTCGGCATTACTTTTGATTTTCTCTTCCCAGTAAAGCGGCTGCTGGCAGACGATGTCACGGATCTGTTCTGGGGTCATTAACTCAGACATAATCGATGGACACGAAATATCATGCTGACTGTTTATTTGTGTCAAGGTGACAATATCCATTTGCTCAATCACTTCGACCAACTGATCATCAGACATTGACGTCGCGATCAACTCAAATCTCTTGCTTGCCTGTTTCGGCTCAACATTCGCCAGTTCTTGTATTTCCGCGGCTGTTATTTCAATGAGACTGTTCATTCGATTTCCTCATCATATTGGTCATAATAACCTTCTTCATCGCTATCATAATCAGTGTCGTAATCGTCGTTATCATCACGCTCGTGCTCATGGACACCATCATGCTCATTGGAATCATCATCCGCAGCCGTTTGCTTCGGCTCAGATTGTCCCTGAGTCTCTAACAAATACACCACGGCACAACTTTCAATTAACAGATCTTCGCTGTATTTACGTACCGCGAGCGCCAAAGGCAGATCGGCGTTGTTAAACGCGATCGTGGTTTTAAATTCATCCCAACTAGGATGAATATTCAAGCTAATCCAGTGTGCCCATTGGCGCTTTGATTCAGCAGAGAACTTGACCCTGTCATAAAGCGCAACGGGTAAATACTCAGGGACTGAATCTAGCATCCCAGGATCGGCCAACAATATCTCTCTGATTTGGCTAGTAAATCGTGCCAGCGCATTTGGCGTATCAGGGTCGTTGTAAGATTCTATATTGTCATTGGCATTATTTTTTAGCTCATTAATGCGTGAGATATTAAGATGTTTAGCCATGGGATACTCAGGAATAATATTCGTCCCACAACTCCCGCATTGCGGCAGTGGGATCAGTGACAATCACGTTGTTAAAATCATTGATAAAAGCATTTCTCAGCTTTTTATCTGATAGCACTTCGTAAGCTTTTTTGACTCGTTGGAGCTGAATTGATGCTTGCTGTTTTTCATCGTCAGACGCCCCAAGTAATTTGTCAGGATGATACTTGTTCGATAAACGTTTATAGGCTTTTTTTATGTCATCTTCTTTGGCATTGGGTCTGACTCCCAGTACACTAAAGTGGTTAATCATAGTTATTCCTGCAGGCGATGGGGCAGTGATTGCGAGATAAAAAAGTCTGTAAATAAATAATTTTTTAGCCCGCTATTATATCAACATTCACAGGCTTGCAGCAAACATAAACCAAGGTTAAGTTTCAACTATTTGAGCGACCCACAATCACAAAAAGACTTACCATTACCTTGTGCTAACTCCAACCATGCTGATATCCCCCCTAAGCTTGATGATGTTTGAGCTAAAAAACGTCATCCGCTCTACGTTTGCTAACGGGGCACAGCAATAAACTGAAGTCGAGGGCCGCTATTGACACAAGTTAACGAATATCAATCAAACTTACAAACTCGCGCATCGCAGGCGACACACTGTATTTACGGGTAATAAACACGGTATGCCCAGATTGAATACCTTGCAGTGGCCGATAACCTGATAAGGACAATATGTGCGGAATACATCGAGGCCAGAAGTCTTGAACTTCATATAAAGACCGTATATATGACAGCAATCCTGTCCCTGTTATCGATGAGTGATACCTTGCAATACGGGAGGAGACCATATGTGAATTCGGGTTAAGTATTAACAATACTCATACGATGTAGCCCTCGCGCAGTTAGCGCTGGGCAACTAAATCGGCCAAAACTTGTTTATACGCTTCAACTGGATGCGCGCCAGTTAATGCACTCGATTGATTAAAAATAACCGTAGGTACGCCCGAAATGCCGAGTTGTTGCCAATGGGCCTCTTTAGCTCGAACCTGTTCTGCCACTGCAGCGTTATCAAGTAAACTCATGGCTTCTGCGGCATTAATCCCCACAGCAATGAGCTCTGCTGTGAGTATTTCACGGTTTGAAATATCTTTATGTTCGCTAAAAAAGGCGCTGAATAAACGCAGTTTAAGCTCAGTTTGCTTACCGACCTCTTTCGCGTATTCCAACAACACATGCGCGTCTAAAGTGTTAACCATTTTCATCTGTTCAAAATAGTCAAAAAGAAAGCCATGTTCAGCCCCTTGTTGAGTAATATTTACCCGTGCACGAACGCTACCTTCTGGTGTGGTAGCGTATTTTCTGGCTGAATGCTCACGCAGATTTTCACCTTCAGCAGGCATGTTTGGGTTAAGTTCAAATGGTTGCCACTCAATCTCAACTTGATCTTGCAGCCCAAGTTCATTTATCGCCGCTTCTAAGTGTTTATAACCGACGATGCACCAAGGGCACACTACATCTGAAATAATATCGAGCTTAATCTTTGCTGTCATTTGGTTGTCCTCATCTCTTCAAGTACGCTTTTTTGCTCTAACGTGATAAAAAAATACCAATGCCATTTGCGATAACGCAGGCATTGGTATTAGGGATTCATTCATCTACATGAATAATAATTTTCGCTAAAAATGTCGCTCAACAATTACCAAGCAAACTTTTTGAATACCTCGTCAACCGGTGTTTTTGCCACGTGGTTGGTGTAGTTACTGATCACTTTTTGTGACAAGCCTAAGATGATTTCTAGCACTTGTTGCTGGCCATAACCTGCGGCATAGAATGCTGCTAGTTCTGCTTCAGAAATGTTACCTCGGTTACGTACGATACTTAATGTCGCATCTTGTAACGCTTGTAATTTAGCGTTTGGCATCGCCGCTTTATTACGTAATGCTTCAGTTAACGCTGGGTCTACTTTCATTGAATGTGCAATACCTGTGTGTGCAGGCACACAGTAAGTACATTTGTTTTCAACGTTAATGGTTTGCCATACTACCGTTAGCTCTTCAGGGTTAAATGATGTGTCTAAAAAAGCCTGATGTAACTGTTGGTAAGCCTTAAGCGTGCTTGGTGATTCGGCTAACACGCCAAATAAATTAGGTATCATACCCGTTTGCTTTTTAGTGTCATCTAACATTGCTTTACTGTCTTCTGGTGCAGTGTCTACAGTGTGAATTGTAAATGCAGTCATAATATTCTCTCTTGTAACTAAATAAATTTAGGCGCGTTGCGTTTCGAATTGAGACCACTATAAATCAATTTGAGCAATCGCTCAAGTTAACTCTGAACGATCGTTCATAATTCGTATTAATATTTATTCATAGCGTTAAAATATTCATTTTTATCAAGAAGATATATTTTAAAAATGCCCGTTAATTAGGATGCAAGCCAATAACATTTATGCGGTTAATGTACGTGACATTAACCGCATAGATAACCAGTACAAGATCAGCTAACCAAGCGCATTGACTGGCTTTTTCTAGGGTGAAATCCAGACTAATATATTGATAAGTGCTAGAAAAATTCGTTTCTTATACAATTTTTGATCATTAATTGCCCCCAGAGTTGGAGACATCACAGTGAAAAAAACTATCTCTTATGCCGCGATAGCGGTTATCGCTTTAGCCGCCATGACTCGATAAGGTTGATGATTACCAGGTTTGCAAAAAGGGAGCATCCCGACCTCTACGACTCTTGCTGTTGTCATATGACTCCCATTATTCTGTTCTAGTGATTCGTGATTCGTTATTAGTTACTGGGAATTGGGAATTGGGATTGTCAGATCATCCATTTATCAACCGACTTGATGGACGAACTATCTTAATAATAATGGTTAACATAAGGTTAATTTAGCCATTGAACAATGCACCAAATACAAGCAGAAACGCACCAAATTGAAACATTCGCGCCATGAACATCCGTCATTACGCGCATTATTTGCCATGACAAACGCCAAATAATGCACTGATATTGAACATTACACAGATAACTTAAGCAATATTTTCATATATTTGCACCATACAAGGTCAATAATATAATGGCTTAGCTGTGATTTAGGAATGGCTTTTGCTTTATAAAAGCATGAATTTCAAAAGAGAATCATTTTGTGGGAACTGAAATGAATAATATTAGTGATGCTATTGGCCTCATTGCACAAAGTGCAGACACCTTGTTTATCTTACTTGGTGCAATTATGGTTTTAGCCATGCACGCTGGCTTTGCATTTTTAGAAATGGGCACCGTGAGGCACAAAAACCAGGTCAACGCCTTGGTAAAGATTTTGACTGACTTTGCTTTTTCAGCCATGGCTTACTTTGTCATTGGTTATCAAATTGCTTACGGTAGCCACTTCTTTGTCAGCGCTGAAAGTTTAACTACCGATAATGGCTATCAGCTGGTTAAATTTTTCTTTTTACTGACCTTTGCAGCAGCCATTCCAGCGATTGTATCTGGTGGCATTGCTGAACGCGGCCGTTTTAGGCCTTTCTTACTCGCTTCGGCATTGATTGTTGCCTTTGTTTATCCGCTGTTTGAAGGGATAATGTGGAACGGTAACTTTGGTTTTCAGGCATGGTTAGAAAGCCAATTTGGGGCACAGTTTCATGACTTTGCTGGCTCTGTGGTCGTTCATGCTATGGGCGGTTGGCTCGCATTAGTGGCCATTTATATATTAGGTGCTCGACGCGGCCGCAAACCAGGAATAGCCTTTGCACCATCAAATATCCCTTTTCTTGCCTTAGGTTCATGGGTGCTTATTGTCGGCTGGTTTGGCTTTAACGTCATGTCTGCGCAAACACTTGACGGGATCAGCGGCTTAGTGGCGGTTAACAGTTTAATGGCCATGGTCGGTGGCACTGTGGTGGCGCTGATTGTCGGTAAAAATGACCCTGGTTTTATTCATAACGGCCCCCTTGCAGGCTTAGTGGCGGTGTGCGCGGGGTCTGACTTAATGCATCCTGTCGGCGCATTTGTGGTTGGCGGTGTGGCTGGTGGGTTATTTGTCTTGGTGTACACAAGATTACAACGCAGTAACAAAATCGATGACGTACTCGGCGTGTGGCCATTACACGGTTTATGCGGTGTATGGGGCGGTATCGCGGCAGGTATTTTTGGTCAACAAGCCTTCGGTGGTCTGGGTGGGGTCAGCTTTATGTCGCAACTTATTGGTAGTACTGCAGGTGTAGTAGTGGCACTGGTTGGCGGTATCATTGTTTATGGCTTAGTGAACAAAATATCGAGCTTACGCTTAAGCCAAGAAGATGAGTTTATTGGCGCGGATCTCGCCATACACAAAATTGGTTCAACTAATTCAGATAAGTAAGCTAAATTGACTCACTAGCCTAATATCAAGGACAGAAACCTGGTTTCTGTCCTTGATGATTTATCAGTAAGTATGCTTTATCAGTGCTTTGGTTTTACTCCGTGTTGCACCATATCTTTGCCGGTTTCAAATATTTCAGCCGTTATCCAGCGAGTTAATAACAGTTTATGATTGTCACCAAATACGGCAACAAAATGACGACCATCAGCATTATTGGTTGCCATACCAACACCTACAACCCCTTCTAAACCTAAACCGCCCTTTTCTACCGAAAGTAAAAAACGCTCTAATTCTGCTAAATTATCTATCACATCGTTTTCAATATTCATTCATTTTCCCTACAAATTTCAGTGCCAAGTTAGCGATATGACGTAACTCATTATTGGCCTAGATTTTATCGCATTGTGGATTAATATGGTACCTGTGTGCGCCAATGCCGCCACCACGATGCGCATACCTACGCAACCTTGAGTAATATCTCACTCTTATCAAGCTGCTATTTTGTTCCACGCTTACTGCACTGGTTTTGCACTTTTACGCGCTAACATACTGCTAACCATATTAAGCTTTCAACGCGACACCATTGCTAGGAGTGCCCAATGTTTGCCCTCAATAACTTACCCAGCACAAAACGATTAATTAATCAGCCAATATTACTATTGCTTATCATGACGTTAAGTAGTGCTTTGATACTCACAGCTTGTGGTAGTGATAGCAGCAGTGTTAACAGTACCGACGTAACTGAAACGGTCACCACGACCACTACAGAAACTGAAATTACCGACGTTGACTTTGACGCAACGGATTGGACCGACGAATCCCATAGCAAAAATGTCGAACCAAACTTTGACGAGGTGTTTGATGACACCCAAGTCAAGCGCTTTGATATCGTCGTGACTGAAGCGCGCTGGCAGAGCATGTTAGATGACATGACCGCAACCTATGGCGAGTTTGGCCGAACCTCATCCAATGGCTTAACCGATACAGATGAAAATCCGATTTTTGTGCCTGCTGAAGTATTTTATAACGGCACCGAATGGTATCGCGTTGGTATTCGCTTTAAAGGCAACTCATCACTGCAAACTAGCTGGCAGCAAGGCATTCTAAAACTAGCGTTTAAACTTGATTTCGATGAGTATGAGGACGATTATCCACAAATCAAAAACCAACGTTTTTATGGTTTTAAAAAGCTCAGTTTAAAAAATAACTTTGATGACGAATCAATGTTGCGAGAAAAAGTCGCCGCTGACGTGTTTAAAGATGCTGGTCTAGCTGTGTCTCACACTGGCTTTTATACCTTATATGTCGACCATGGTGACGGCCCTGAATACTTTGGTTTATACACCCTAGTTGAAGAAGTTGACGACAGCTTAATTGATACGCAATTTTCTAGTGACGACGGTAACTTATACAAACCCGAAGACGATGGTGCAATGTTTGTTGAAGGGTCATTTAACCAGGAAGACTTTGAGAAAAAAACCAACGAAGACGACGAAGATTGGTCTGATATCCAAGCCCTCTTTACTGCCTTACACGACGATACCGCCACTAGCGATCCGGCAACATGGCGCGCTAACCTTGAAGCGGTATTTGACGTTGATGTATTTTTAAAATATCTAGCCGTTAATGGCATAATTCAAAACTGGGATACTTACGGCTTAATGCCGCATAATTACTATTTATACAACAATCCAGACACCTCAAAACTGACTTGGATCCCTTGGGAAAACAACGAAGCATTGCAAAACGGTAAGCAAAGTGGCGCATTGGCGTTAGACTTTTCAAACTTGAACTCCGCTAGCTGGCCACTCATTTCAATATTGTATACCGATGATGTGTATCGTGACCGCTATAATCAATTTTTACTCGCGGTGATAAGTGACGCATTCGAAACCAATAAAATACAAGCAAGCTATAATACTTACTCTGCATTAATTTCGCCCTATGCAACCACCGAGATATCGGGTTACAGCTTCTTAGAAAGTAGCAGTGATTTTTATCGCGCTATCGATGAGCTTATAGAACACGCCGAAGATAGAGCGACTGCAGTAGACAGCTATTTAGATAAGCAATAATAATAAACCCAAAAGCAGTCAGTCAATACTGGCTGCGTAAACTAATGTTAACCACTCAATCCCTAACGACTCAATCTCTAACGACTTAACTTAGGGCATAAGCCCCAGCTAAATCGCACTGTAAATATAAAAATAACAAATAGAATCATTTAGATAAAATACAACTCACATCATAAATTTAGCATATTAAAGCTTCATACTGTCCTATTCGCAATGGGTTACTTTATATTCACTGAGTTTTCGATACAGGGTTGCAAAGCCCATTTGCAAAGCATGAGCGGCTTTGTGCTTATCTCCATCACATAACGCAAGGACTGTGAGAATATAGTCTTGCTCAACCTCTTTTATCGGTTTAATTGTGTCCCAAGTTTACCGCTAATAACCGCGGCGACTTCATGCGGTAAATCTTCTGCTTCAATCCACTGCCCTTGGCAAACGCTTCAAACATGAAAAGGTTAATCCCCCATCTAGCGGTGCCAAAGAGCGTCAACCTGATGGTTTCACCTTGAAAATAGGCTGATTTTATCTATTTATTTCGACTCTTTATTTCGACAATTTATTGCTTCTTATATCCCGCGCTGCGGTTATAACGTGAGTACGCCATTAAGGCATAGCGGCGCGCTTTTTCATGACTAGATGCCACACTCTGGGATGGCAAACATGGCAGCAATGCTGTTCTACCCCTGATTATTTAATTGGGGAGGATTTATCCGGCTCAAAGTATTGGAGTAGTTTCTCGATAAAATAGCTCACCTTAACGGATAAGTGCTTGCGGCTCGGATAAAGTACATGAACCGGCAACGTACCCAGCTCAAACCCCGTCAACACCTCAATTAACTCACCATTTTGGAGCTGCTTTTTGACAATAAATTCAGGCACGGCGACAATCCCCGTATTGGCTAACGCAAGAGCCGTGGCCGAACGAGCATTGTTGACTGTCACAACATTGTTAACATTAACCACGACAGTGTCATCCGCTTGAGTAAAGTGCCACTGCTGTAAATGAGGATAATTACTGTCCACCACACAAGGCAGATCGCACAGTTGATCGGGGTGATCCGCTAGGCCGTATTTTTCAATAAACGAGGCTGAGGCACAGGTCACTAATCGCGTTTGTCCTAACGGGCGTGCGATCAAATTTGAATCTTTTAAACGACCGACACGGATCGCTAAGTCGTACCCTTCATTGACCAAATCGACATGACGATCGGTTAACATCATATCGATATGCAACCTTGGTTGCTCACTAATCAAATAACTGATAAAAGGCGTTAGCACTTCTTCACCATAAGTCACTGGCGTTGAAATTCGAATACTGCCCGCTAGACTACGATGCTGGTTGAGTAACTGTGATCCTAAGTTTTCAACATCATCAAGAATACGTTTCGCTTCGCCCCAATATGCATTTCCCGCCTCAGTAACGGTTAAACTGCGCGTTGAGCGATGCAACAATCTTACTGCTAATTTGGTTTCTAACTGTGTCACTTGGGTGCTAAGCAAGGCTTTGGTTTTACCCAAGCGTTTGGCCGCAGCAGTAAAACTGCCCTCTTCCACCACAGCGACAAAATTGCGCATTAAATTCAGCATATCCATCAGACGGCCCCTAGTATGACGACAAAGCTTTTGTATAATTTTATTAAACTATAAATCAAATATTACTGCAATTGTTTAACTTAGTATGATTACGCATACTCTCGCAGTGCTTATCCCATGGTCTTTATTCAATAATGAAAATCCAAGCATGACAGTGCCACAGGCCCAGTATTAAATGGGCTCACCGACTTAACAGGAGCAACTAATGAACACAGCAACAAGCTTACCGACAACCAGTTTACCGACAACAACGTTAGCCCCGCTGATGTTTATTGGCCACGGTGCGCCAACATTAGCGCTTGATGAATCCACGGTCACACGGCAGTTAAACGCCGTGGGCCAACAATTTAGCGAGGTGAAAGCCGTACTGGTATTATCAGCGCATTGGGTGTCAACGTCTTTGCAAGTCACAGGTATAAGCCAGCCAGAACTCATTTATGACTTTAATGGCTTTCAGCCCGAATTATACCAAGTAAAGTACCCTGCGATTGGCGATAACCAACTCGCCAATGATATTGCCTCTATGTTGACCCAAAGCGGATTGTCCACACAAGTGAATATGACACGAGGGCTGGATCATGGTGTTTGGACACCGCTGATGCATTTATTACCCAATCCAAAAGTACCTGTTATTCAACTGTCTATCCCGCAACACGCAGATTTGAGTTTTTATCTTGAATTGGGCAAAGCCATGACATCGTTACGCGAGCAAGGCATTGCGGTTATCGGTTCAGGCAATGTCACCCATAATCTACGAGCATTACGTTTTGGTGGTCAACCGGATCCACGCGTGGCTGAATTTGAAAAATGGGTGAGAAACAATGTTATCAATCACAATGTTCAAGCCTTGGTCAGCGCAGCAGAACAGTATCCTAATTTCAGTTTTTTTCATCCCACTGTCGAACACTACATTCCTTTACTGTTTGTATTAGGCGCAGTGACAGCACAAGATAATTTAACCGTGATACAGAACGACATCGATTTCAGTGTGCTATCGATGGAGTCTTACTTATTTAACTCACAAGCTAAATAATGGCCACTATCTGTAAAATATGTAAAATATGAAAAATGTGCATAATGTGCATAATCTGCAAAAATGAGTCACAACCGTGGGTAAGCGTAAACGTATGCGATCCCCAACAAGACAACAAGTGCAAGTAAGCGACCCCGCTCAGTGATTAATAACGAATATTGAAAGTAAGATCAGAAAGCTTAAAATAATGGTGCGATAGCAGGACTTTTATAGTGAATAGCAGATAGCTAATAGTAGATAGCTAATAGCAGATAGCTAATAGCAGATAGTAGATAGTAGATAGCAGATAGTAGATAGTAGATAGTAGATAGTAGATAGTAGATAGTAGATAGTAGATAGTAGATAGTCATTAGCAAATGATGCTATTCAACGTACGAAAAAAACATTATAACAGTCGAAACTGCCGAGATAAGATGAACAACCCTAAAATCTCGGCAATAACGCGATTACATATCAGCGTTGATTTTGCGAGCTTGATGCAGTTTTTGTCGCTCTCAATCAAGCGAGGGTATGGCGCAATACCTTCAAGTTGCATGCTGGTTTTAGTTAGGCCGTAAAAATGCACCTTGCCAGTAACTGAACCGACAACATAGCCGATTTCCCCTTGCCGAACATGCTATTGGCATTACCAATAAGTGCTCAAGGTCTCAATTTTGATCTAAGGTCACTTCTAACACTGCGCTGACGCCTTGATAAAATAAGCCTCCTTGTACCCTATTGTAGCGCTCGCCCACCAGCCCAATGGCGCCTTTATGTACACAAAAAAACAACACCAAAAGTGGAGGCTTACGTCATCTTACATAAACACCTGTAGTGTATAGTCAATATTAATCAATAGCTTAAACCTAAAAAAAGAAATATAGTTGAATTCACCTCTGGCAGCCATCTTGCTGTAACCACGTATTGTTGAGCCTATTTTACTCATTCCTATTTAATCGATTATCGTAAATTAATAAGCAGATTTTCTATTTATAGCGTTTTTGGAACAAGTCATTGTCCATTAACATAGTTTACCCTTTTAACAAATCCCTTTACATTAGCACTTCGCTTTCGGGGAAACAGAGGGATAACAAATGACACATAAAAAATACAAAAACCTATTTTTACTCACAGCACTAGCTGCAAGCATGCAAGCTAATGCTGGCATAGAGTTAATGACTGATACTGTTGCAGGACAAGATACTAAAGTGACCTTGGGTGGCTATGCAAAAGTGGATGTCCGTCATGTGAATGGCGATATTGCTTATCAAGATTATTGGATTGCTAACTTCCCATCAGGTGTACCTGTCGATACATCTCATACGGGTTTTAATGTCAAAGAATCACGCGTAAATTTAAAAGTTCAACACGGTGATATATCTGGATTTGTTGAAGTAGATATGTACGGTGGTGGCGGTAACGAAGTAGTGAGTAACTCTTCAAACCCACGTTTAAGACATTTTTTTATTAGTTATAAAAACTGGTTGGCCGGTCAAACTTGGACCACATTTATGCCATTACATGCATTACCAGAAGCGCTAGATTTTGGTGGACCACATGTTGGCGAAGTGTTTATTAGACAAACACAATTACGCTACACCTATGGCGCTTGGCAATTTTCTATTGAAAATCCAGAAACCAATGGCAACGGAAGTATTGGTGCATCATCAAGTGGTGTCGGTGTAACTGGCGATCAAGCCGACAAAGATGAGTCTATCCCAGATTTTGTCGCCCGCTACGATCATAAAGCGGACTGGGGTCAATTATCTGTAGGGGCGCTGGTTAGAAAAGTGGACCAAGGCGGAATTGATGAGGTTGCCGTGGCAGCCAATGTAGCCGGCGTGATTAAAACGGTTGGTAAAGACGATTTACGTTTCCAAGTTACCGTAGGTGAGTCTGGCCGATATACTGCTGCTGGTTTGACACCAGATATTGTTACTGATGACCAAGGAGAAACAGTAGTAGAGTCAACGACTGCATTTACTGTCGCTTATCGTCATTTCTGGACTGATACTTTGCGTTCTACCGCATTTTATGGCACAGCAGAAACGGATGAGACAAACAAAAGTCGCGCACATTGGGGCGTTAACTTAATCACTAACGTTACCCCTGAGTTAAGTGTGGGTGTCGAGCTAGGTAATTATGCCATTGAAGACGAAGGCATGACTGACATAGATTCAGACTATCTACAATTATCCGCTAAATACGCTTTCTAAGTTCCCAGACTACGATAGGTATTGCTCATTTACGGGCAGTATCTATCGAGTTTTTATTTATACTGCTAATTAGTAAAAATAATCCTTTTTTGAGTGAAAAGCTTTGCGAAAGTATTCAATCAATAATTTAATTTTTTTGTCAGGCAGTCTTGTGCTCGGGTATACCGCATAAATGCCTAAATCTTTGCCACTATGCTCAGTCAGTAGAGCGATTAAGTTATTTGCCTGTAAATCTTCATAAATATGCGCTTGGGGAAGATAAGCAATGCCAAAATGCGCTAACGCTGCTTGCCTTAACGACTCAAGGTTATTTGATCGGAATCGACCCTGCACATTTACCGTGTAATTACCCTCAGCATTTTTAAATACCCATTGATCCACGCCACTACTTTCATAGTGATAAAGTAAGCAGCTATGTTTAGCCAGATCTTGCGGGGCCAGTGGAGTACCGTTTTGTTTTAAATATTCAGGTGTGGCACACACCAACCAATCGGAATCAATTAAGCGCCTTGCAATTAAAGACGAATCAACAAGATGAGCCGTTCTTATTGCTAAATCATAACCTTGATCAAGAATATCAACGAATTGGTCAGCTATGGTCAAATCAACATCGACGTTGGGGTAATCGCGACAAAAATCAGCTAATGCATTATTTAATACTAACCTTGCTGGCACTACTGGAATGGTCAGTTTGATCGTGCCTCGCACATCATCACTGTAGCCAGATATCGCATCGGCCGCCTCTTGAAATGCTATTTTGGCTAATCGCGCTTTACCATAAAATGTTGCTCCTGCATCCGTTAAAGCTAATTTCCTTGTCGTGCGATAGAGCAGTTGTGTATTCACATCTTGCTCAAGCCTTGCAATATGTTTGCTCACCACTGAGTTAGTCAAACTGAGCTTTTCAGCCACTTTTGTAAACGATCCTGCTTCTACAACCATGACAAATAAAATTATGTCATCCGCTTTTGCCACCATGCTATTAGCCTTCGATTATGTCACAAAAAGAAAAAATAAATTTCATTTGCGACATAATACCAGAAGTAAAAAATAATGTAGATTGTATGGTTACAACTTTGTGAACAATATTTATTTTCATTGCCTATGGGGAGGCTCACCATAAAGTAATATTAGTGCCTGGAGATGAACATGAATGGATGGTTTTTAGGTCTATTCGTTTCAACAAAAAATAAAGCGAACCGTTTGGTTCGCTATTACTCTTGTTATCACAATGAACTTACGCTTAGCGCTCAACTCAATGAGTATTTATATCCCAGCTTTCGCTTTACGGGCTTGATGCAGTTTTTTGTAACTTTCAATCAAGCGTAAATGGGGCTCAATGCCTTCTAGCTGCATGCTGGTTTTTGTGAGGCCATAAAAGCGTACCGTGCCATTAACTGACCCCACCACATTGTCCATGACTTCTTGACCAAACATGCGGTTAAAGTTACCGATAAAGTGCTCAAGCTCTAAGTCTTCATCCAAGGTCACTTCAAGCACAGCGTTTACTGCTTGATAGAACAACCCACGCTGAACAGTGTTGTCGTTAAACTGTAAGAACTCGCCGACTAACTCAATGGCGTCGCCGTGGGAACCTAACGCGAGATAAATCAGGATCTTCAATTCAATAATGGTTAACTGACCCCAAGCCGTATTTTCGTCGAACACAATGCCAATTAAGGTTCGAATATCGGTATGGTTATCTAACTGACTCTCTTCTAAACGATTAACTAACTTAGCTAACGCTTTAGTGCTTAATGAATGCAGGTTTAAGATATCTTTGCGGTAATCTAGTGCTTTATTTGTATTATCCCAAATCAAGTCATCTACAGGATAAACTTCCGAATAATCAGGTACTAAAATACGACAAGCAGATGCGTCTAAATCAGTAAATTCGGCAATATACACTTCTTTTCTCATGGCTTCTAAAATACCAAATAAGCCTTTGGCTTCTTCTTCGCTAGTGCCGGAAAAGTCCCATTCACAGAACTCATAGTCAAACTTACTGCTAAAGAAGCGCCAAGAAATCACCCCTGTTGAATCGATAAAGTGCTCAACAAAGTTTTCTGGCTCAGTGACCGCCATGCTATTAAAGGTCGGTTTTGGCACATCGTTTAAGCCTTCAAAACTGCGGCCTTGCAACAGCTCGGTTAAGCTACGCTCTAACGCCACTTCAAAACTCGGGTGGCCACCAAATGAGGCAAATACACCACCGGTTCTTGGGTTCATCAATGTCACGCACATCACTGGGAACTGGCCGCCTAAAGAAGCATCTTTCACCACTATAGGAAAGCCCTGAGCTTCAAGCCCCTTAATGCCCGCTAAAATACTTGGATACTTTTCTAACACTGCCATTGGCACGTCTGGCAGAATAATTTCTTGCTCAATAATTTGACGTTTTACCGCACGCTCGAAAATTTCAGATAAGCACTGAACATGCGCTTCTTGCAGGTTGTTACCCGCACTCATGCCGTTACTTAAAAATAGATTTTCAATTAAGTTAGACGGGAAAAACACGGTTTCGCCATCTGATTGGCGAGTATAGGGAATCGCACAAATACCGCGATCAATATTACCTGAGTTAGTATCAATCAAGTGTGAGCCACATAGCTCATCGTCTGGATTATAGATGTCTAAACAGTATTCATCTAACATGCCAGCAGGAAGCACGTCATCGTCTTCCAGTTGGAACCATTTTTCATTGGGATAATGGACAAACTCGCTATTAGCGATCTCTTCACCAAAGAATTGATCGTTATAGAAAAAGTTATTATTAAGACGCTCAATAAACTCACCTAAAGCCGAGCATAGCGCGCTTTCTTTGGTCGCACCTTTGCCGTTGGTGAAACACATTGGTGACGCTGCATCACGAATATGTAAAGACCAAACATTAGGCACAATGTTGCGCCATGACGATATTTCGATTTTCATACCCAGGTCGGCTAACAAGCCGGTCATGTTTTTAATGGTTTGTTCAAGCGGTAAATCTTTGCCTAAAATAAACGTGCTCGCATCGCCGTCGGGTTGGCCCATCAGCATGGCATTGGCGTCTGCGTCTAGTTTTTTAACCGTTTCGATTTTGAATTCAGGACCCGTTTGTACCACTTTTTTAACCGTACAGCGGTCGATAGAACGTAAAATACCTTCGCGATCTTTATCGGAAATATCATCCGGTAATTCAACCTGAATTTGAAAAATTTGGTTGTAGCGATTCTCAGGGTCAACAATGTTGTTTTGCGATAGTTTGATATTATCAGTCGAAATATCACGGGCTTTACAATACACCTTGAGAAAGTAGGCTGCACAAAGGGCTGACGAAGCCAAGAAATAATCAAAAGGACTGGGAGCTGAACCATCACCTTTGTAGCGAATAGGTTGATCGGTCGTAACGGTAAAGTCGTCAAATTTAGCTTCGAGTCTCAGGTTGTCGAGAAAATTTACTTTGATTTCCATTGAATATATCCACAGTCGTGCGCAGCCAATCGGCCTGCTTGTATAATTAGGGACAATTATCGGTGTTTTTGACCCAAGAGTCTTGAGTTAATTAATAAATGATCACAACAAAGCGATTTCGCGGGATAAACGATGTTAGTGAGTTGCAAAGCGAATCGTGGAGATCCTTATTAAGACAGAATACCTTGAGGATTTCACTGTTTTCTATTCAAACGCCAAGGTATCACTATTCCTAGGTTCTAGGTCGCTTCGCTGCTAGATGCTATAAGTTTTAGCAGCGAAGCTGTCCCTAGCAGGACGCAGTCCGCCCCCTCCTAAACAACCACAATTGATTATTGGCTTTTTTCGGTTTCACGCTTAACCAATATAAAGGTCAGGTACATTTTAGTCGGCAATGACAACGCCATACCAATGGCGACACACATAGCACTAATCATAATCCCTTTGACGCCCATCATCTCAATCGTTTCACTGAAGTTATGGCAATAAATCCCTAACAAAATTAAGCTAATGCCCATAGTGATGCATAATTTTAAGACTAAAATGAGTTTATTATCTGACATTATGACTTCACCCACCAGTATTCAGCTTAGCTAATATAATGAATTGATTTACGATCCTAAGCGTTGATCCAGATCAACAGAAACTGGGGAATTATAGAGTGGATCGACAACGTGAGCATCATGCCAATCAGATCTATTACCTGAACCCTTCAGAGCGGCGCAAGCTATTCAATTTAAGGCGCATTAACCCAGCAATGGCGATCCCCGTTAATTTAAGGATAGTCAAAATTGGAGTTGGGCTTATGTGTTTTTATTCAGGCGTTTTATTAACAATCGATGCAGAAAAGGATAAACGGATAAAACGGATAAAAAGGAGATATTGGAAGTGGTTAACTATTGTAAATGCTTAACAATTGTAAACGCTTAACTATGTTAAATATATTTAAAAGCATTGCAAGCACTTAAGCTGTTTAAGGTACTTAGCATATTGAAAATACATATTGAAAAAAGGATAAATCATTAAATTATAGACATAAAAAAACGCAAACAGTCGTTAAACCGTTTGCGTTATCTTACAAAGTCGAGTTACACAGCTACTACGTTAGCAGCTTGTGGGCCTTTCTGGCCTTGCTCAACATCGAAAGAAACTTTTTGGCCTTCAGCTAAAGTTTTGAAACCTTCTGAAGTGATTGAACGGAAATGAACAAACACATCAGCGCCGCCATTATCAGGAGTAATAAAGCCAAAACCTTTATCTTCGTTAAACCATTTTACTAAACCAGTTGTTTTATCAGACATTTTGTGTCCCTTATATATTTAAATTTAATCAATCTGTCGCGAAAATGCGATGCGCTCGAGCTTGAATTATTGAATGTCACGATGAAGCTAAGGGAAACACAGAGGATAACAACGATAACGAAGAGATTCTAAGGCTTTTCTTTTACTTGATGTTCATTAATAACTCTGAATGTCAGAGCACGAGATATATTACAGTAGTTTTGGATATTGTAAAGGCTTAATGTGTAAAATCGTTAAAATGATGGTGAACATGACTATAAACATGACTTAAACATGACTTAAACATCAATGCTCTGGGCATCTGATTTTAGTAAACAGCCCCAACTTACCACGATAAAACGCAACAAAAAGGCCAATTACCTCAGCAGCAATTAAGCAAAATAACCACCAATAACTTATTTATTACAGTAACTTAAAGGCGGATAGTTAGGTTTATTTATAAACGCATTTGATTAACGGTCACAAAAAAATCACTTTGCTAATGTTTTTGTTCTGAATAAAAATATCAGCCTTACCCCACATTTTAATTATAAAGCCAAAAAAGGTGGGATAAGACGACTAGGATAAATTTACCCGTTTCCTATGAAACGATACTGCAGACTATCTCTATGTGACTAAAAATAGGTTTGATTGATGCTGTCATGCAAATTATCTAACTCAATCTGCATTAGATCGATAAAATCATGAAGCTTGTCCTGCTTAAGCTTTTCCGGCTTGGCAGACATCAACTGTTGATTCGCGCCTTGCAACGCCTTAGTAATATCATGATTACGAGGTAAGCGTTCTAATCTGCCTTCAATCTGTTGTAATGCATGCCTTAATGAACGAGGGAAGTGTTCTTCTTGCAGCAAAAACTTCAACACATCGGCTCGGTTAATACGTAAACGCACTTCTCGGCGATACATTTGATAGCCCGTTAACGATTTTAAGACACTCATCCACTGAATATTGTCAAAAGCCGATTGTTCATGTTCGATATCAGGCAACAAAGAAGCGGAGCGCACATCAATGATCCGAGTAGTCATGTCTGCACGTTCAATGTTGCTACCGATGCAAAGAAACTCATAACAATCATCATGTGTCATGGTTCCAGACAACATACCGGTGATCGTTTGGTTACCTAAAATAATTTTGCTTAAATAGTTATAACGTTTGTGTCGAGAGAACACTTCATGCTGACTTTCCATAGCATATAGGTATAACGCATTAATTTGTTCCCAAGCTTCCCGTGGAATAATCTCTCTAATAGTACGAGCATTTTCACGCGCGGCGCTAATAGAGCTAATAATAGAGCTTGGGTTTGCTTTGTCAGTAACCATAAAGCTAATAACCGCATGCTCGGTTGCGTCATCATGTAAGGAATAAAACAACTCACGATTAGACAAAATATCGACAATCGGCTCCCAACCTAACACCACACTTTTGGGCAAATCCAATAGCATATGAGAGTTAACATTGATTAAGCGCGCGGTGTTTTCGGCTCGCTCTAAATAACGTGCCTGCCAGTATAGGGTACTTGCAACCCTTGAAAGCATGCTCATAATGACTCCATATCGACAATCCAAGTATCTTTACTGCCACCACCTTGTGATGAGTTCACCACGGTAGACCCCTTGCGCATTGCGACTCGCGTCAAACCACCTGCGGTGACCGTGGCATTCTTGCCACTAAGAATGAAGGGGCGCAAATCCAGATGACGAGGCTCTACTTTAGTATCAAACAACGTTGGAGCAGTAGATAAAATCAGCATAGGTTGAGCGACATAATTCCTGGGGTCTTCATTAATTAACGCTCTAAATTCTTCATGTTCTGCTACTGAAGCATGAGGTCCAATTAACATGCCATAGCCACCGGATTCATTGGCAGGTTTAACCACCATTTTGTCAATGTTTTTGAGCACGTATTCACGCTCTTCATCATTAAAACACTTGTATGTGGGCACGTTGGCTATCAGTGCATCTTCATCCAAGTAGTATTTAATAATATCAGGCACATAGGCGTACACGACTTTATCATCGGCTACGCCAGACCCCGGCGCATTGGCTAATGCAACATTGCCAGCTTTCCAAGCACGCATAAGACCCGGCACGCCTAAGGTAGACTCAGGGTTAAAGACTTCAGGATCAAGAAACTCATCATCAATTCGACGATAAATAACATCCACTCGAGATAAGCCTTCAATAGTACGCATATAGACAACATTATCGTCCTCAACCACCAAATCACTGCCTTCAACGAGTTCGGCTCCCATTTGCTGGGCAAGGTAGGCGTGTTCAAAATAGGCTGAGTTATAAATACCTGGGGTAAGAACCACTATTTCAGGTTCTTCAATCTCTCTGGGGGACATTTCGGCTAACATGTCGTAAAGCTGAGATGGATAATCATCAATGGGTAAGATGCTGTATTTTTCGAACATTTCTGGAAAAACTCGCTTCATCACTAAACGATTTTCCAACATGTAAGACACACCAGAAGGCACTCTTAAGTTATCTTCCAGCACATACACGGTACCTTCATTATCCCTGACCAAATCAGAGCCGCAAATGTGTGCCCAAATGCCAAGTGGCGGGGTGAATCCTTTACATTGCGGTAAGAAGTTCTTGGATTTATTCAGCAAATCAGCGGGGAAAACCCCATCTTTAATAATATTTTGCTCATTGTATAAGTCATTGATAAACATATTCAGCGCTTTCACTCGCTGCTTCAGTCCTATCTCAATTTGTTGCCATTCTTTTTTATCGATTAATCTCGGGATAATATCAAACGGCCATGCGCGATCGATTGAACCTTCTTCATCATTGTATACCCGAAAAGTAATACCCATGACGTGAATAGCTGAATCTGCAGCCGCTTTATATTCAATGATTTCGGAGTCAGAAAGAGAGCTTAAGTAATGACACAAATCAATAGCGTAGGGTCTTGGAACCCCATGATTATTAACGAGTTCGTCGTGGTAGTTGACGACATTGTAATCATTCCATTCAATAGTCATATATACCCTCATTGGTTGCTTTTCAAACAACCATTATAGGCATAATTTAGAATTTTTATCGGATTAATTCATTTTTTTTTACAAAGTATAAAATATATTTTACACTTTATTGGCAAAAACATAGCCTTCTCTCGTTAACAATTTGCTTGATTTAAGCTGAGATATCACCGTTATCGCCGGTAATAATTTCATGAACAAAACGCAGTTTATCTAGCGCGGTAATTGAAATAACAAATGGATAGGCGTCGTCCATCCCCATACTGCGATTCAAAGCATTTAGCACTGCGGTTAACCGGCACCAATCATTAAACAAATGGGTGAAGCTAGTCGATGTATAGGTTTGGCTATAATCAGCCGAATTCACTAACGGGTTAGCAACTAGGTTGCCCGATACACTAAATTGGAAGTCATTGGCGGTTTCAAGCGTATCGACCATGTGTAAATAATGCGCCCACGTTTCAGCCCAATCTTCCCATGGGTGCATACTGGCATAAGCACTTATCCACACATTTTGCCAATTATTAGAAGGTCCGTTTTGATAATACTGGCGCATGGCATCGGCGTAATCTAAGCGTTCGTCGCCGAACAACGCTCTGAACTCATCCAAGCGAGGAGAGTTTTTTATCAAGCGATCCCAAAAATAATGACCCGACTCGTGTCTAAAATGACCGACCAAAGTGCGATAGCGCTCTTGCATCATTTCCCGCATCTGAATGCGAGAAGCCGAATCAGCCTCATCTAAATTAATGGTGATCAACCCAGAATTATGCCCGGTAGAGACATAGTTCTTAACCGTTAATTCATTGCCAAATTCATCCTCGACCTGATCTTTTAAAAACGCAAAACCTAAACCAGAAATAGGGTCAGTAAATCGGTTAATCACCGGCAAATTAAGCTTAAGCAAAGTATACAGCAAACGTCTTTTAGCTTGCTCCATACGAAACCACAACTTGATGTTATTTTCATCAGCAAGATTGGGTATGGTTTCTGTCAGACGACAAGACACACATAGCTCATGACTATCTTGAATCGGGACCATCCAATTACATACATCATATTGGGAATAGTTTTTACACTGCCTATATAACAAACCATTACTGGATGCTTGCAGTTGCCCGTTACGGTTTTTAGTAAATGCACTGAGTTGCTGTTCTTCGGGGATAAACCCCAATAGCAAACTGCATGATACGCACTTGCTATTAGCAAAGTGTAAAGTGCTTCCACATTGACAAGAAAACGTCTTCAAACGTGAATTCCTTAATGAACAAACTCAAACTGAACATAACTCAGCATCATGGGCTAATTTAAACGTTAGCGCAATGACCATTCAGCACCATTTACAACCTCAAAAAAGACTGTTTTTTTGAGTAAAAAAACCTATCGAACAAGCGCTTCAACTTGCTTACCATTAAACTATTTAAACAATAATCTCAAGATTATTGATAACGAATGGGTAACTGATGAGTATCAATAATCCAATAGATAATAGGGGCAATTATTAGCGTATTATAATAAAAATAGTCCACTTAAGCTCATAATTCGATATTAAAACGTGCAATCCTGGCTTCTGCCATGGTGCATTGAGTAAGGTGGATCAGTTCGCTCAAGGTGATATTTGGCTGGTCATTAATCAAACGCACAAGCTTTGCCTCCAAAGGTTCTAACTTGTCGGCATGACCAAGCAGTGCGGTTTCAATCTTGTGGATAAGGTAACCAAAACTAACATCACTTTCTAATTTTAATCGCTCTGTAAACGACTG
Source organism: Shewanella sp. S1-49-MNA-CIBAN-0167 (assembly GCF_040310145.1). NCBI lineage: Bacteria > Pseudomonadati > Pseudomonadota > Gammaproteobacteria > Alteromonadales > Shewanellaceae > Shewanella > Shewanella sp. S1-49-MNA-CIBAN-0167. The sequence goes on from NZ_JBEOPO010000004.1 coordinate 35,970, forward strand.
AATCTTCATAGCCTCACCTGATACCCCCCAATGTCGAGATCGACGCACACGCTTAACCTCGCAGTCATATTGCAGCGCTATCGTTTTAGCTTGCTTGGTTTTCTCGCCGCCTATTCGGTGGATCAGAGAAGGTAATCGGATAGTAATATCTTCGGTCATGGCCTACGGTGAAAATCTATTGGGTTGTCATTAGCTAGCTTGATTAGCTAAAAAAACAGTTATTTCTCTATCATTTATCAGCATAAATTAAAAAAGAGATATTGTGATTTCTGGCAACACTTATCATCTAAAAATGCGCTTGCTGAGATCAATGGCGTTTTAGGGTTAGCATTTTAACGTTATAATGGCGCACGAATGATCACCTTGCTATCAATATTAATCGCTTTTCAGACGTATTGGGCGCTTTTTTGTTGAAAGCAAAGGTTAAAATGTGTTGAATAACATTAAGTAGAATTGCCCCATGAGCCCAGAACGTTTTGCCCGAATAAATCAGATGCTTGATAATCGACAAGTCGACTTAACGGTTTGCCTTGATAAAGTGCATATGACCAATAATATTGCGGCGGTTCTTCGCTCTGCTGACTGTGTGGGAATTTATGAAATTCATGCCGTGTGGCCCGATATTGATATGCGGGTATCTGGTAATACCGCCTCTGGAAGCCAACAGTGGGTTAACACAGTCAAACACGACACATTTGCTCAAGCTAATCACGCATTTAAAGCACAAAAAATGCAGGTGTTAACCACCACTTTTTCAGATGCTGCAGTGGATTTTCGCGAGATAGATTATACCCAGCCAACCGTCATCGTAATGGGTAATGAGCGTGATGGCGTCAGCGCAGAAGCGATTGAAGCGGCCGACCAACACATCATCATCCCCATGAGAGGCATGGTGCAATCACTCAATGTGTCAGTGGCTGCCGCATTAGTAATGTATGAAGCCCAGCGCCAACGCGAACAGGCCAATATGTACGGCACTCGTAAACTTGATCACGTTTACTGCCAAACTATGCTGTTTGAACAAGGTCATCCCATCTACGCCAATGCCTGTCGCCGTAAACAAATCCCCTACCCCGCTATCGATCAGCAAGGGCAAATTGTCGCCGACAGTGCATGGTGGCAGCGAATGCGCGCCCCCGATCCGCAAGCGCTGCTAGCCAAGAGCGAGATTGATTCAACCCCTGACGAAACCCCGCAGATTCAATGATTGTATAATGCCAACAAACTATTTAGGATCAGCTTATCTGATCGCAAACAAGAATTAACTTAATGACTACTGAGCTTTATTTTATCTACGACTCACATTGCCCTTGGAGCTACGCAGCCACACCTTTGGTCAACGCATTGCAACAAGCCTATCCAGACATGAATGTACACTTGCTACATAGCGCGCATTACATCGGCAAAGACAGTGCTGGCGAAGAGCAGATGCAAGCCGCGGCAAAAATTAGTGGGCTTAAATTTGGTAGAGATCATCTTCGCTATGTAAACAGTCCTAAAAACTCAATCAAGACCGCAAACTTGATGGGATGGGTGCAGAGTAAGCAAGCTGACAAGCAATTGCCCGTGCTCAATGCGATACAAAGAGCACACTTCATTGAAGGCAATCCGCTGGATAATAAACACGACTTCACTGACATCGTAGAGAAGTTTAAACTGTCACCATCAAATAAAGTGTTTAAAGATGAGCTCAGTACGGATGCAGAATACGTACTAGAAGATATAGAAGAAATCCAACAAATCATCGGCACCACGGGCTTCCCCGTAATGGTAATGACAGTTAATGATAACGCCATCTTTATCGATCACTCACAATATCTTAGCGACCCTCAAGCCGTAGTCGCTGCGGTTGAAAAAGAGATCGCCGCCATTAAGTAAATAAAGAGTTAACTAAATAAAGAGTTAACTAGCTTTATCTATCACCGCCATTAACTAGGATATGGACATGACTCAGTGTCCGTTTGTGCCAATGTCGGATCCAGCTCGGGTTTTTTATCCTCTTTAGAGCGTTATTAAAGATAGCGCCACTACTATGTTGATAAAATTCGACCTCTAAAGTCTACAGAGTGTTCAATAGGCTTTGTCGTTGGCTTGTCTCTTGATGATGTTCACAACGGGATAATGTTGATTACTTTATCCCACCCCTCTTTGCTCGCTAAGTTTGCTGCTTTAGTCACGCTCATTTTTTGGGTTTGGGTTTGGGTTTGGGTTTGGGTTTTTCACGATACTGTGCGTTCAGGACACTATAAACCTAACTGCAGCAAAGATAATGGGTCACGACCTTATCATTTGTCAGTTATTCCCCACCAAGCAGATTCTTTGCGACTACATGTTGATGTTTTTCGCGGCTATGCCAATTATTAGCATTCACAGCCTTGCGAACACACATAACGTGTTTAATCTGGGTGCTAAAAAATGCACTAGAAACATATCAATGTACACCTTCGGGCTTTACTTGTTTCATATGCCTGTCTTGTATTTCGTGTCAGCGGTTACCCCATAAGCCCAAATGCCGTATATTCATGTTCTTGGTGTCTGGATAATGACTCCGACTATTGCGATATCTCTGAGCGTCTGGGCCGAAAAAAACGGTATCGATACAGCTTTTTTTACTCGCGTCATCGACAAACTGCACATAAGGGAGTGGTTCATGCTCATCTTTAATTTTATCCGGCGATTTGGACTTGAGATCACCCGAACACGTAACAGCTCGTTATTTATCTTGCTGTTGGCTTGCGGAGTGCTTGGTTATTTCGGCTTCTCACTTGCGGGTGAAAGCAACATCGTCTCATCTCCACTTAACTTCATTTACTGGAGCGTAGTTACCGCAAGTTCGCTTGGGTATGGCGACATTTACCCCGAAACACTTGCTGGCAAAATGCTTTTAACATTTTACTACTTACCCGTTAATTTTGTGTTGTTCAGTATACTGATCGGCAAAATGGGCAAATTTATCTTTAACGGTTGGAATTTACACATGACGGGAAAATCAAATATCACCGCACTGCAAGGTCACATTATTCTGATTTGTAGCACTGCTGAGAAGTCGAGAAAGCTCATCCAACTTATCCTTGATGATCATAACCGACCCGACAGAACCATTGTATTGCTTACCAATGGCGACTTTGCTCACCCGTTCCCTGATAACGAAAAAATCAAATACTTGTCAGTCGACAATTTGCATGATCAAGACGTACTTAACAAAGTCTGCATTAGTAGCGCCGACAAAATTGCTATCGACTTAGAGAATGATGACCGCAACTTCAGCTTGGCGGTTCACTATTCAACCAAGGTGAGTGAAAACAGTTTTATCGCTACTTTTATCGATAACGAAGACCAAGCACAAGCCCTGCGACAGCTAAATAAACCTATCGAGGTGCTCAGCTCCAACAAAAATGAAAAGCTGGTGCGGTCACTTCAAGATAGCGGCTCAGACCTGGCGTTCCAAAGCTTGCTAACCAATTCTGGCCAAACAATGCATGCACAAGAAGTGGTATTGTCAAAGCCGCGCACTGTGGCCGATGTCGCGGCCTTCATCAAAGGTAATCACAACGCGATTTTCATTGGGGTAGCCAATGATAAGCTTGGCAAAACGCTGGCGATTAATCCAGACGACGATGAAGTACTCCCAGTGGGGAAAAGCACTTTCCTTTACTATATTGCGTTAGACCGAATAACCTTCGACCAAAACGGATTTTAAGCAAAAAAGCGCCTTCAATTGGCTAGTGAAATATATTTTGCTAGGACACGTTGGGGCGCTAAATTAACTTTTTGATCAATATCTCATCGCCATAGTCGATATTGTCTTTTTACATCAACAAATGGCCACCTCGGCGAGTAAAGCTTGGTAAGAGAAAGTCTGAAAATGATGTTCGATTAAGAACGGGATCAATCGATGCAATCAGCGAAATATACGCGTTGAAAGGAGCTGTTTGTAATGTTGGTGGCTGATGTCAGTTATTTTTAAAGACTTTACACATTAACCTGAGATCGGCATAAGCAGGTTGGTTTATTAAGCTGTCATCATCCCTAATTTGTATGTCGACAGCTTAATGCACCCACAGCGTAATCCAGCTTTTAAATAAGAGCTCAAAAAAGTGCTCTAGCCTCACTTATTGACTGGTCGCACTTATTTTCAAATGGTACGTAACCATCTGAAAACACAGTTAACCGATACTCTGCACTTGCGACGCCAGTAACCAGATCGCCAAAGCAAAAAATATCATCCCCATAAACTTATTTTGATATGTGCGGAATTTTTCGTTTTTCAGCAATGGTTGACCCAAACTTCCCACTAGAGCCACCAGCAACAAATTGAACGACAACCCAATAACATTAAGCAGCAGGCCTAATGCCAGCATTTGTTCACCTGAACTGGCACTGATCTGAGTAGAAACAAACTGCGGCAAAAATAACACAAAAAATATCAACGCTTTAGGGTTTAGTAGATTGCTCATCACCGCGCGGCGATAGAGTAATTTAGCGATGTTATTCTGCGACTTAATTTCCGGCGCATCGCTCGCGCTACTGCGCATGCAATCCCAGCCCATTTTAAGTAAATAAGCGCCGCCCAATACCCGTAATAGCTCTAACGCCATTGGATTCATTGCCACTAATGCAGACACGCCCATTGCAGCAAGTAAGGTTAAAATAAGTCCTGAGGTGGCATTACCAAAGCTGGCATAAACCCCCACTTTGCGGCCATAGCTCAAACTAGAACTAGCAATCAACAGCATGTCAGGTCCAGGAATTAACAATAACGCGACCACAGTGGTTAAATATAAAGGAAGCAAAGCCAGATCAATCATCATAAAAACACAAACAACCACTATTAAGACGGGAAAATAAGGCGCGGATCTTACAGCTATTCAACATGAATGAAAGTCATATTGTATTTAAATGAGCACGACAGTTGGCAGGGTTTGTTTACGGGAAGAATATTAAGTAGGGATAAACCAAAGCAGTATAAAAACAAGCTAAAACAATAGCAAACAATAGAATGACCTTGACTCTGAGCCCAGTGATTTTTGGCGCCCAAAGAGTAAAGGCCAGCCCTGACGGCTAGCCTTTCATTTTTAACGGTAAGAGAATGTGACTCTCCTCCTACTTATAAAATGCTTCAACCTTGCCTTTAACCGTTGTCATAAGTGGTTGCCCACGACGATCCAACGCTTTATGCGCCGCGACTTTTAGCCAGCCTTCACTGATACAATATTCCTCGACATCAGCACGCTCTTTGCCGTTGAACAAAATACCAATCTCGTGCTCAAAAATCGCTGCCACATGATGTGGGCTACGTGGATTTGAAGAAAGGCGATCCGGTAAAGCTGGTTTCGATGTAGTGTCGTTCATGGTCTGGTCTGCAGTGAATAAAGCGTGCGCCATTGTAGGCAATACTGGCCTGATGCTCAATAGCGGCAGTCATAAATGTGAGTCGCACCGAAAAGATACTGTCTGTCAGGGAAATAGGAATCATAAACGCTAAGCATCATTGTTAAGCTAAGTGTCTGTATTTAAGATCCTGTATGATATTTTCAATGCATTTAAATTGCATATAATTTTTAATTGCACATAGGTAGCGATAGTTTACATTGAGTTTAGTGAGCGAAAGAGTATTGACAGCCACGGGTTCAATAAAAGGGATAATGGACAAGGGATGATGACTCAAAAACGTTCACACATATGGCAGTGGTTTGTAGACGACAAGATCGAACCTAGTAATGTTAAAGCCGCAATGTTAGTTGCATATCCACACCCAAACGCAAAAAATTGGCAATTATTAATCGCCAATATATTACTCTATCTCGGGGTGCTTTTACTTAGCGCAGGGGTAATATTTTTCATGGCGTTCAACTGGGATTCACTATCGCACCTTAATAAATTTGTCATAGTCGAAGCCATATTCGCGCTGTTTATTGGCGGATTCTATCTCATTAATCACGCACAAAAAAAGCACCATTCACAATCCAACTTGCCAAGCACACATAACCAAAATAGCCAGCACAACCAAAACATATACGGCTGGAGTTTGCCTAACGCCATGTTAGTGGGTGCCAGCATTACGCTTGGGGCATTACTGGCGTTGGTAGGACAAACCTATCAAACCGGCGCCGACCCATGGCAACTATTTGCCATTTGGGCTGTTGTAATTTTACCCTTTGCTTACATCGCAGGCTTTGACCTGTTGTGGTTATTGGTAGCGATATTAATCAATGTAAGCCTAGGACTATATCTTCAATCCTTTGCTTCTGTGTTTAGTTTTTTACTTGAAGACATCCAACAAATCGCTATTTTCGGCTTAGCTAACCTCGCTATTCACCTGATATTTACCCTTGCGAAACGCTGTCAATGGCGCGGACAATTGCGTTTTAACTGCCCCATGGTTGAAGCAACCAGTTTATTTGCTAGTGTCAGTGGGTTCACCTGGCTAATAATTTGGGTCATTTTTGACTTTAACTACAGCTACGACTCCGGCGAACACGTTATCTATTATGCGCTACTTTACCTCGTCACTATGGCCAGTTTATTTGTTTGGTACCGTTATCGTTCGCCCGCCTTATACCCACTAACATTGGTATTAACCAGCGTAAGTGCCGCAATGGTATCGCTTCTATCAAGGTCATTATTCGATACTAGCGACACAATTGGAGCATTATTTATCATGGGTATGGTGGTAGTAGGCCTAACCAGTGGCTGTTTATATTGGCTAAAACAATTACAAAAAGAGTTTGCTCAAACGGCAATGCTTAACAGTGAGGAAGCCGCTCATGAGTAACGTTAAATCATACAATGCATTATGGCTGTCACTGCAAAATAAAGGCTTGGTAAACACAGAAACCGCACCAGAACTCTTGTTAGTCAGCCCTTGGTATATCATTGCTGCACAAATGCTTGGTGGCTGGGTTGCTGCGCTATTTTTATTAGCGTTTGTGATGCTGGGCGTGTCATCTGCAAGTGATATAACCGAATCGTTTATCGGCTTTGGTGGCTTACTGAGTCTAGGATGCTTAGCGTATTACCGACTGGGTGAAAATCGCCAAGAATTTATTCTACAAATGGTATTTGCATTTAGTCTATGCGGACAAATAATGTTACTTTTTGGCACCTTCGAAAGCTTAGAAAATAGCAACGAAACCCTCATCGCGCTCATTTATGTGGTCACCTTTGCCATTCACTGGTTAGCCATCCCTCACAAAGCCAATCAATTTGTCGCAGCATTGGCAATGGTCCCCAGCTTATTAGCCATCTTAGTCATTAACCATTTATCGCTGCTCATATTGCCATTATTGGTGCTGAGTTTAGTGGTTATCTGGACTCAACTTTACCGATGGCCGCAACATTATCAGCGCATTAGAATGTTAGGTTACGCCGTTGCAATCAGTTTATTACTCGCCAATTTCATGCTGTCTGAAATGGGTGACACGATGGAACTGCCCAACGTATTAATGGCATTAAGCTCTAGCCTCAGTGACTACTTAGCTATCGCGATAAGCTTGTTATCAGCACTATGGCTGATCAATCAGATTTTTAACCACCGCCATTCCGCTTTCGATAACAATGCCAATACCAACGAAGCTATTACAGTGCATCCCCGCAACAAGTTAATGGTGATCCTAGCGGCAATCTTAATCGGTCTACTTTCCATCGCCATGAGCGGATTAAGCGCCGCACTATTAATGCTATTGCTAGGCTATTTTTATAACGAACATAAATTGGTCATCATTTCGGTATGTGCCCTGATCGCCTTTATCGGCATGTATTATTACTCTCTCCACATCAACTTGTTTGATAAATCACTGTGGTTAATGGCCAGCGGCATAGTGTTATTACTGCTCAGATTTGCCATGAGTATGAATACTAACAAGACCGCTAAAACTCGCTCTCACCATAAAACGGGAGTAGACGTTGAGGCTAGAATTGAAGGTAAATATGGTGTTGAAGGTGAAGCTACGGTCGGGACACAAATTGAAACCGCAATGACAATGAATGCAGCGACAACGGCACAAAATAAGGAGCAACCATAATGGAATTAAATACTATGGCGTTGCTCAATTCACGCCTGCTAAGTAAGCGGTCACTTTGGGCCATTATCGCGGCATTGGTAATACTCGCTGGTATTAACTACAAGATTTTTCAACAAGAACAGCTATTGGCTAATGGCGAAATCATCCTGTTTGAACTGGCACCCGTAGATCCTAGGTCGTTAATGCAAGGCGATTACATGGCGTTAAATTACGACATTGCGAGAGTGATTAGTCGGTCAGTCGATCAACTATCAAACACGCCAAGTAACCATGATGGCTTTTTTATTGTGACACTTGACAATCATCGCGTCGCCCAATTTGACAGTATTTATAGCGGTGCCGCGCTAACACCAGCACAGCGACTGATCCAGTACCGTGTTCGTGACGGCAGGGTCAAATTAGCCAGTAACGCTTTTTTCTTTCAAGAAGGCCGAGCAGAAGAATTTGAGCAATCAAAATATGGTGAGTTTAGAGTTAACCAAGCAGGACAATTGCTACTCAGTAACATGATAGATAAAGACTTTAAGCGGATATAGGTCATACCGAGTTACGGATAAAGTTGTCTCCCCCCTCAACGGCACAAGATGACAAAATAAAAAAAGAGCCTAGTTAAGGCTCCTTTTTTTGGGGTAAATGATCGATATCCATAAGCTTTAATTGATCAGCTTTTATTAATAGCTTTTATTAATAGCTTTTTAGCTTAGAAACGACCAACAACACCCACACCAACAAACAAACCGTCTACGTCAGAATCAAGTACTTTTGCTAGCTCAAATGTCGCTGAAAAAGAATCAGACATACGTAACCAGTAAGCTGTTTTGGCGGTAAAGTTGTCGTCTGAACCGTTATCGTCATAACCTAAACCCACAGACCATGCTTTAGTTACAAACCAGTCAGCATTTACGTTGAAGATATCGTCAGCATCGGTATGAGTCCAGTTAGCACCTAAATCAACACCAGTGGTGTTTTTTAGATCGATAAAGCTGCGAACTTCAAGACCGTAGATTGAATCAATATCACTACCATCAGCATAGAATGCAGCTACTTTTGAGCTGTCGTTGAAGTAGTAACCAAGATCAAGTTGGTAAATGTCAGTATCGAAAACGCCAGCATCAAAACGTTCGATTTTAGCGCCCACAAACCACTTTGAATCAAAAACATAAGTGCCATCGACAGAGAAAATATCAACGTCATCATCATCTATCATTGAGTAACTAGCACCCACATTAGTAGATTGTGCTAAAAAGCCATTTAATGCATAAGGGCCTTTTTCTTGCGATACAGAGTCAAGATAGAAACGGTAGTTAAGGTCCCATAGACCATCACCGAATTCTTCAGTATTAGCAGAATAGTCTAATCCCGCTTCGTGGTGAAATGGTGCATCTTGTGCAGCCATAGCGGGTAAAGCCACAAAACCTAATACTAGTGCTAATGCAGTAACGTTTTTCATCAATCATTCCTTTATTTGATTATTTTACGCTAGGAGATTCAAGCAGGTATAAAGAATGGATAAATCATAAAAAGTGGGGTTATCCATTAATTCAAATGTAGCCTAACCTTACCGTCGGGCTAACGCGCTTTCCTAGCGGCGAATACTCTAAAGTAATGAAATGCTAAAATAAACAAAAAACCATAAATTATTGATATTTATCAATAAAATAAATCATACAGAATGTATTAAACACTGCTACTACCTACTTTAGCAATAGAGAAAAACGTAACAACATCGTCAACTAAACGTTAATTTATTACAGAACAGAGGTTTTAGGAGCTGCAACCAGTCGACTTGATAGCGTATCAATTCAAACAGCTGTGTTTAAATAAAAAGCACATCGCTGCCACTTACATTTACACGCAACTGAAGTAAATTATTTATGCAGATTTATGGCTGTAGAATGGCGACCTATTGCATAGTTCAAACACGTTCAAGGACGACAATGACAGGTTTGTTAAGCAGTTGATTTATGTCGATGATAACTATAGGTTATTGTCATTACATCCATTTTATCTATCTGGAAACGTCAATGTCGACTTTATTTAAGTTCATCAAAGGTGGCTTATTAAGCCTTTTTGTTATTTTTATCATCCTTGTTGCGTTTAATTGGCAAAGCGTTAATCGCTTATACAGCGTAGTCACCTTATTTGATGAAGCCCTAGTGGTAGATAATTTTTCCAATATGAAAGATGTCTTTTTTAACAAAAAAATCGTTAAACAAGGCGAGCCTTATGTGTTCGACGTCGCCTTAGCGCCTTTGCCTGAATCGTTTAACTATCGAAACAGCTCAACCAATACCGAAGCGTTTCTCACACGCAGAGCCACAACCGCATTACTGGTGCTTAAAGACGACAAAATAACCTATGAGCAATATTTTCTCGGCACCCAGAGTGATGACAAACGCATCTCGTGGTCAATGGCCAAATCATTTGTGTCGATATTGTTCGGTATGCAAGTGGATGCTGGCAACATAGATATTGAAAAAACAGTCGACTTTTATCTGCCAGAGCTTACCAATTCTGGTTATGCCAAGGTCAAAGTAAAACACGTATTACAAATGTCATCTGGGGTTAAATGGGACGAAGACTATCAAGATTTTTATTCTGACATTAACAAAATGGGCCGTGTACTGGCCATTGGCGGCTCGTTAGATCACATGACCAGTGAACTGGTTAATGAGTCAGCCCCAGGCAAAGCATTCCATTATGTCAGCATGGACACCCACGTTATAGGCATGATACTCAGACGCGTTTCTGGTAAATCATTAATCGAGCTTTTACAGCAAAATATTTGGAATACCATCGGCATGGAAAGCGATGCTTATTGGCTTACAGACTCCCAAGGGACTGAATTCGCATTAGGCGGCTTAAATGTCACCACCCGCGACTACGCCCGCTTCGGCCGCTTATTACTGAACAACGGCGCAGTTAATGGCAAGCAAATCGTGTCAGCAGCTTGGATAAAAGTCGCCACCACACCGCAAGCAGATTACCTACAACCTCAAGTCGGTAAATTAGGTTATGGCTATCAAATTTGGTTACCGCCGGAAGCCGAACAAGGCGAGTTTTTTTGTGTCGGCGTATACGGACAATATATTTATGTAAACCAACAACACAATGTAGTAATAGTTAAAAACAGTGCCGATTTGGGCTTTCTTGATGAGTTGAATTCAAAACAAGAAACAATCGCGTTTTTCCGCGAGATTGTGGCGTCATTGGAGTAATGAGGGATCCGTCAGACTCTGCCCCAACTTATCGATAGCTCACTTATCGATAGCTCACTTATCGATAGCTCACTTATCGATAGCTCACTTATCGATAGCTCACTTTTCGATTGCTCACTTATCAATTGCGCATTTATCGATAGCTTACTTATCGGGTGATCACTTTTCAATTGCTGGATATCAACCCGAATACCATGCGCAGTAAGATGAAAAAGTTAGCTATTTGTTAGCCTGTTAAATTTGAAGTGGCTAACGTCACATATTGCGTTTTTGCAGCAGCCTCTGCCGATTGAGCTCATCGAGCTGTTCGGTAAGTTTGAGGATCTGTTGTTGCAGCGCTCGATATTGAGTCAGGCGGGACTCATTAACTGGCTTGTCTCCCAGGTCTTTAGTTGCCCAAATTTTTGTAAGCTGAATGATCAGGTGTTCGGCTTGACTCAGGTTGTCGTGCTCAATCTGTTTGATCATCAATAGCCGAAAACAGTCAAACAGTATGGTGAGCATAAACTCATGGTCGAGCGGCAGCGCTTGAGTCTCTGAATCGCGAAAGCCGATGGCTGCGATTAGATTAGCGACTGTGGTGACTGTGGTTGCCCCGATAAAAAGGGACTGGATCTCAGGCTCCAACATCAGAACCTGCTCAAGCTGTTGCGACAATTTACCTTTATTCCACTGCGCGCCCAGCGCTTTAATGAACGTCATATCAACCCACCCGTTATGAAATTTTTTCTATTAACGATACTGTCTATTAACGATATAAGCGTGCCGTTATTGGAACTAGGTTTAATTTTTTGATTAGTCCCTCTAAATAAGCTTGAGTCAACAATGCTATGCCGCGATAAAAATCAGTTCTAGCATGTTCAGTCATAAGCTCCAGGCAGCGACCCGACCAAGGAAGTAAGTGTTGCTGGAGCAAGATCATGCAACTTCGTTCTAGTGGTTCGTTATCTTCAGTTTGCGCCCATTGGGTAAACATTTGATCCAATACCGCGAAAAATAGGCCTATATGATCAACGGGTTGATTGCTATCGAGCTCGAAGCTGATCCCTTGTTCTTGATAGAAGGCTTTTAGTGCCATAGTCGACTTGTCATTGAGCAGTTGCCTCTCGCTCAAGTAGACCGATCCCCAAGGCACAGCATTGGGCTCGCCCGGTCCATAGAAGAGTTGTGCATAGTCCAGTTTTAAGGCTTGTTGTTTATCTTCAGTCCATTGGCCGAGATAATTGGCCAGCAACTCGCGGCCACTCGACTCTTTGGCCGATGCGCTGAACTGTGGCCAGCTTTGAGCAACACCATGCTCAATAAAACCTTGGATTAACTCAGGGGTCGGATCGTTAAAGAGTACATTGTGAAGAATGCGCGCAATGCCTTGATATTCTAGGCGTTCATTTTCGGTAAGGAATGACATGCTAACCTCGTTTGTGGAACTAAAATGTGTTTGAACTAAAATGTGTTTGAACTAAAATGTGTCGAAACTAAAATGTGTCGCAACTAACAGCAAAAAAACGCTAAAAAAGGTGCCACTCCAAATGAATGGCACCAATCAGGGGGGTTAAACTTCTGCGTAGTTCAACACTTCTCCATCAGTGGCACCACTTGGGCGAGAATGACGGTTAGGTGTGATAAGTAAGTTGGGCGTAGTGACACTGCTTTGTGGCAGCGGGGCAACAGCCGGTGAAATGGCGCCCGGGTACTTAGCCTTCAGTTCGTCCATGGGGCCAAAATCGATAGCACGCATAGGGCAAGACTCGACACATGAAGGTTGTTTACCTTCAGCCAAGCGCTCAAAACAACCATCACACTTGGTCATCACCTTACGATCTTTATCTATCTGCGGTGCATCGTATGGGCAAGCTCTTGCGCAGCTTTCACAACCGATACACAGATCAGCCGCCACATGGACTAAACCATCTTCGCGGCGCTTGTGCATTGCGCCAGTTGGACAGGCCTTAACACACACAGGCTCAGAGCAGTGATTACAAGCGATAGACAGGTAATAGGCGAATACGTTTTGGCTTACAGTACCATCACCATGTTCTGCCCATTGTCCCCCACCATATTCATACACCCGGCGCCAATTGATGCCAACGGGAAGATCTTTACGATCCTTACACGATATCTGACAGGTTTTACAGCCAGTACATTTACTTGCGTCGACATGAAAGCCGTATTGGATATTATTGCTCATTGTTAACTCCTATCAGACCTTACGGATTTCAACCAGGTTAGTGTGCTGAGGATTGCCTTTCGTTACCGGTGTGGTGCGTTGTGTGGTCAGCACGTTTAAACAACCGCCTTTATCCACCGCGCCGCCGGGTAGGAACCATGCGCCCTGACCCAGTGCAGTTACGCCGACCATGATACGAGGTGTTACCTTCACTTCGACCTCGATGGTGCCGCGATCATTGAAGATATGGACCTTGTCACCGGTTTTGAGTCCACGCTTACTCGCATCCAGTGGATTCATCCATACTGCATCCTGTACGGCTTCACGTAGCCAGGGGACGTTGTGAAAGCTTGAGTGGGCACGGCCCTTAGTGTGATAACCCGTAAGTTGTAATGGATACTTCTTCTTGGTCTCAGTATCTTCATAACCTTCCCAAGTGGGCACATATTTAGGCAGCGCAGATATAACGTCACCCTCTTTGAGCTTCCAGGTACGGGCTTTCTCTGCCAGGCGTGATGAGTAGATCTCAATCTTTCCAGAGGGTGTGCCTAGAGGATTTGCATCGGGATCGGTACGGAAATCTTCCAGTACGATATAACCGCCGTTCGGCAGATACTTGCGATAGATACCTTGTGTGAGCATCTGCTCTTTTGCTGGTAATTCTGGGGTGGCAGCTTTAGATTCGGCATAGAATTGATCCAGCCATTCTTTGCGGCTCTTACCTTCGGTAAACTCAGATTCAACCCCCATACGTCTCGCTAAGTCGACACAAACCTCATAGATAGGACGGCTCTCAAACATAGGGTCGACGCCTGTGCTCATCTGTACCAAGGAGGCGGTATCACCCGCTGCGTAACTTTGGTTAACTAAGTCTTCTGATTCAAGCCATGACACATCTGGCAGCAGGATATCGGCAAACTTGGCACTGGGCGTCATCCAGTTATCGACGACTAAGATAAATTCACATTTAGCTTCATCTTGGAGTAGCTTCTCGGTTTTACGCACATCAGAGTGTTGGTTAATCAGCGCATTACCACCATAGTTGATGATCGCCTTGATATCAGTGCCCAACTTGCCGTCACCCTCGTCATCAAGATCCACACCTTGTACCCCATCGGACAGGACGGTCATGTTTTTACCGTCTTCGATGGCCTGAGTGAAGGTAAAGAATGAGATGGCTTTCTTCACTGGGTTTGAGCCAGTAGGCATTGACGGTGCGTGTAGAGAAGAGCCCTTACACAGACCGCCACAGTTAGTACCCGGCAGACCCAGTTGACCTAATAAGATAGGCAACATGTAACCTGCACGGGTGTTGTTTTCACCGGCAGCCTGGCGGTTTAGCGAAGCGGCAATCTGGATGAAAGGGGCACGAGCCGCAGCCAGTTCACGGGCCAATTCGACAATAAGGTGGGCTTCGATACCTGTGATAGCAGCAGCCCACTCTGGCGTTTTAGCATTAACGCCCGGAATTGAGTCGCCAACCGTGGCGTTATCGAGAATATACGCCTTATAGCTTTCTTCATATCCAATGCCTGCAGGCATGGTTTTCTCGTCATAACCGACACAATATTTATCCAAGAAGGCCTGATTGACTGTGTTAGTGGTGATCCACTCATAAGCCAAAGCTTCGAACAGCGCCGCGTCGGTACCCGGACGGATAGCGAGCCATTGATCTTCTTTACCTACGGCAGAGTCGGTATAACGAGGATCGATCAAGATAGTCTTAAAGTTATGCTTCTGCTTTTGTACCAGGAAGTCATAGGCTTCGCCCGAACCACTCATGCGGATCTCGGATGGGTTGTAGCCAACCATCAGCACTAAGTCTGAGTTTTGCATCTCAGATACACTGCTTCCCTGCCAGCCAGGACCGGCTGAGCCGTATGTTTGTCCGGCTGCTTCATAAATTTGTGACCAGCTATAATCGCCATAGGCGTTGAGATAACCGCCCTTAAGGTTCATCAGACGGTAGAGACACTGCTTACCCGAAAAGTGATAACGCGCACCCGAGTTATAGGTGAAGTGAATCGATTCATTACCGTACTGGTATATGGTGTCTTGCAATTTTTCGGCGACAAGATCAAGGGCTTCATCCCAGCTGATCCGCTCAAATTGTCCGCTGCCACGAGGACCAACACGCTTCATCGGGTATTTCAGGCGATCCGGTGCATAGACACGTTTACGCAAGGAGCGGCCCCGTGGGCAGGCGCGCACATCGTGGTCGCCGAATTTATCTGTGGTGGTAAATTGAGACTCAACCCGGGTGATCACCCCATCGGTAGAAAAAACCTGTACCGGACAGTTAGATCCACAGTTAACCAGACAAGCCGACCAGTTGAGCTTTTCAGCGGCAACAGGTGGCGTAGGCGGCACTACTTCAACATCTTTAGAGCTTGAGTTACAGCCTGAAACCGTTGCTACGCAACTGAGTGCGGCACTCATTTTTAAGAAACTTCTGCGTTCCATTATCTTTTCCTCATTGCAGTTATGATTAGCACTGTTTGCATTAGCGCAGCTGGTAGCTAAACGACAACATCACTTGGTGCGCGTTATAGTTATGGTTCAGGTTACCTAAGGTGGTCAGTCCTGGAACTGTATTGACATCAATTTGCGCGTTATCGGTGTCGTAATAGCGCTCATACTGGTAAGCCAGCTTTAACGCCATCTCTTCGCTTAATGCGTAGTTCGCATGTAGCTTGAGACTATGGTTGAAAGAATCGTAATCCCCCTGTGGCGTGGTAACGTCATAGGTGACCAGCGTGTTGCTGGCAGAGTTTGCAAATAGGTAGTCCCCGCCTAGGCTGAGCCTGTCTTCAAGCAGCCCGCTATAGTTGAAACCAGCACCCAAATTGATAAACTCATCTTCGATATCGGCGAACCAATCAGGGCTTGAGAAACGCTGACTGCCAGCTTGATTGGATTCGATCCACTGCTGACCAGCAAAGGCATACCCTGATAGGTGCGCATCAAGCTGCAGCCCAAGGTTGATGTCATAGCCGTAATCTTCAGATCCGCTCAGACCCAGTTGAGTCTCGTTATAATCATCTTTGGCGTAGCGGGCAGTCATATCCACACTGAGCCACGACGTTGGGGCGTGATTAAACTTGGCTTCGAAGGCGGTGCGCTTTCTATCAGCCAAGTAGTATTTGCGTAGCAAAGGATTCGTTTCAGATGAGGTCAGTTCGCTAGTTTGATATTCGCTGCCGCCGCGGTTATCGAGGCTGGCCTTAAATTTAAGCTTGATGTCATCCATTGCACGGACATTGAGCTTGGCCCATAGGGCGTCATCATTGGTCTGTTCACGGTCACCATAACTGCGCTCCATCTCTTTGCGGTCATAGCCAGCCTGCACGCGATAGTCACTGCTTAGGCGGTAACTGGCATTAAGCTTGAGGCCGCGGCGTTCGGTGTCTAAAGGGATATTCTGTTTAAATGCCCCCGTGATCCCGTTCACTTCATATTGAGCGAATTCCCATACCGATCCCTTATTGTCGCGCTTAGCGTAATCGACACTGCCGCCGAGTCTGAGTTTGTGGCTCACAAGCGAAGTGACTGACAGCTTGCCGTCTAAGGTATCGACTTCCCCGTCCCAGTTTTGCAGTGGATTAGCGGACATTTGAATTAAATTATCGTCTTGGGTCATCTTGCCCGATGCCAGGCGACCACTCATAACGGTGCGGTTAAATTGATATTGGCCAGACAAGCTAAGTTGATGAGCCTGATTGTCAGGCGCGGGTGCAAAAACGTCATACAGATAGGGGAGACTTAAGGCGTCGATATCGTTCTTATACTGACTCACGAAATAATTCAGGTCTGTCGTCCAGCTATCGCCAGACAGTGACAGCCCCGCGGTGAGGTTATCTGTGTTGGCATCGACTGGCAGGCCGAAATTAACCGGGCGCGGAGTGACAATGCTACTGCTCTGGTAACCAGTTTTATGCTCGTGCTCATAACGCACATAAGCCTGATAAAAGTCTTGGCCATAGCTCAAACCTAAGCCAGCTTTGTTCCTCTGCAGCGAGAGCTCCTGAATTTGAGTATGCTCACTCGGTGTCAGCACGCCATCTTGGTACCATAACTGACTGCGTGCATCGCCTGACTGATAACGGGTCAGCTGCTGATAATCTGCCACCAGTTTATAGTGGCCTGACTTTCCTGCTTCAAGATGAGCGAAGCCGTTATCCAGACCTAACTGGTGTGCCTGGAACTTGGCTTTATAGCCTGCACTGTTTCGATAATTTAAGTCGGCATCCACACTGCCATTAGCCCCGTCATTGTCGGTACCGAACGCATTACCTGAGTGAATGTCATCACTGTCAATATAGGCGGCATTGACCCCGATGCTGCCGCTATAACCTGCAACTTGAGGGCAACGCTTACACTGAAAGACTTGCTGGTTAACGGTACTGGTATTGGCCTTGTTCACGCCAAAGTCAGCCGCCATTGCAGAGCCCGTTATCACACCTGATATAGCGAGAAGTGATAACGTGATGAGGTTAAATTTGAATCTCATTTGAGTTACTCCTAATTAGCGCTGCAGCTTGCTGCCGGCTGGGTGATTGGAGCCATGGATCTGGCTATGGCAATTGAGACAACTCTTACCGCCGCCAAAGGCGTCACTTCCGCCTTGCTGTACAACACGGCTAGCATGACCATCATCCATATGACATTGCTGACACAGTTGTGGCGCTCTTTGAGTGAGCATGGCTTCATTAACGCTGCCATGGGGGTTATGGCAGTTGGCACAATTTTCTGTCACTGGCGCATGCTCCCATAAAACGGGGCCACGTTTTTCGCCATGACAGCTATAGCAAGTGTCATTCACCGTGGCGTGATTCAGCGCACTTTCACTCATAGAACCGTGTGGATTATGACAATCGATACAGGTCATTTGATCCCATTTCATCGGGTGAGATGAGCGCTTATTCATGGCTGATTTTTGCTGAGTGTGACAAGAGGTACAGGTGTCATTGACCGTGAGCGGGTCCATAACCGGATCGTTGTCGGTGTGGATATTATGACAATCGCTGCAGGCCACCTCGTCTAAATTGTGGCTGCTGCTATGCCATGCCATCTGCTTAGGATCGTTATGGCAACCTAGGCAGACACTGTTCTGACTTTGAGCAGAAAGCTTGCTCTCTTTGCCAAAGGCGATCATCGGCTCCTTGCCGCCTTTGTTATGTTTGCCTAACGGGCCATGGCAGGCTTCGCATTGCAGACCCGCCATAGGCGAACCCTGTTGGCTCGGGCTACCGTGCACGCCATCGAATATCGCCATGACCTTGTCATTTCTCTTATGACACATCAGGCAGGAGTCGGCACCTTTGTTAGAGTATTTACCCTGAGCAAATTTCTCCGTCAGTTGCTGTTCCAGTTGTTCACAAGTGAGTTGGTTCCAGGGGGCCGCCTGAACTGAGAGAGATAAGCACGCGAAAGCGAATATCCCACAAAGTAACGTAGTGATAATACATTTGTTCATCATCTTGGCCTTACAGTTAATTATTATATGATTTGGTAACGTTGGTGTTAATTAGTTTGCATTTAAATTGTAGTTTGAATTAATTAAAATACGAAGCTATTACTTTAGAGGTATTGTTAGATCTGTGATTTTTAATTTATAAATGATTTATTCGGGATCGAGATCTTTATTTAGCCTTGCCTGTTGGATGTATTTTTTTGATATTTAAATTACCAAATATAAATTACAAGCCATTGATTTTAATTGTATCTTTTCAATACCTCTTACTGGTTACTATGATTTTAAATTTGCACTTTATATAAATGAGAATGATTTAAACATAATATAACTTATGAAATCATATCGTCTTTATTCATAACTATTTTTATTAAACCAATAACCATTAATAACTATTCACAACCTCGTTAATAACTTTTAATATCTTTTCACATTAATTCACAATTTAATTAAAATTAATTCTGAAGTAAACTTATAATCATTATAAATAAATGATTTCACAAACTGACAAATGCCTCATAAAAAGGAAAAAACGAAAAGAATAAAACTGCAACAGATGATAAAACTAGGCGGAGTAAACCGTCTAGTGCAAGTGCAAATCGAGAAAAGGAACCTTGGTTGCTGGCAACATCACTATCTAGCACCAGCGATACCGCTAAAAGGTCGTTAAAATTTTAGCTGTGAGGATGCAGAGGTTCAGAGATGTTAAAACTGACCCTGAAATGGATGGCCGCGAAACGCCAACAGACTCAACTGTCTCTGTTTCATCGTAAAAAAAAGTGCCGATTTAGGCTTTCTTGATGCGATAACTTCTAAGCAATAAACCATCGCATTTTGCCGTCAAACTGTATCGTCATTACAATAAATATAGCCATTAACTTAACGACTGGAGACTTGTGTCGCTAACACTAAACCTGCATTTTTCAGCCAACAAAAAAGCGACTCTAGAGTCGCTTTTTTGTATTATATTGATTTAAATTTTATAGGCCGTCTGCGGGAGAAACGTCTGCTCAACCTCTACTAACTTCAGCAATCACCTGACATGCATAACACGCCAGAATTAACTATTTAGAAGCCAAAAAACATCATTAAGGGTATATAAATAAAGGATTTTTAAATCTATTGTTTATTCTTTACCCGCAAATAGTTTACTTATTAAATACGTGGATTATAATCATTACCCTTATTTGCAAGGAGCAGAAATATGCTAGGAATGCTTAAGAAACATACTGTTGAATTATGCCCAGAAGTTTCAGGAAAAATAACAAACAATGGCATCCCCATTAAAGAGCTACTCATAGAACGTAGCCTCACCTATGCAGATGAAGAATATTCAGATAACTGTATGACTAACGCTGAAGGTGAATTTAGTTTTACAGCAAAAGCGATCAAATCACGCTTACCAGGTAATATTTTACATGAACCTGTTGTTAGGCAGGTTTTAGAGTTTACGTTGGATGGCAATGATAGCGAAACTTATATCTGGGCCACAAATCAACATAACATTACCTGTCCTGATGTTTGCAAGTCACACTTAAGTAATCTAAATCCTGATATATGCAATGACGAAGAGGTGTTTGAATTAGTCAATGTGGAGGCACCTGAATACCCCCTAATTGTTAGATCTATTTGTTCACTTTAAATTTTAAGGATGAAATTATGGGAACCTTATCACCGAATATGGTAGTAGAACTTTCTACTGTCGCATATGCAGTGCAAAAAACACAAAAAACAAAGAGATTCGATTTCGATGTAAGTAAAAATTTAGCAAATCACTTCAATTTTAATTCGTTTTCAAAGCCTGTCATGGGCACCTCTGGTGGCTTTGTAGCCAAAGCAAAAAATCAACAAACTGGATTCGCCCTAATAGGACAAGGGAAAAGCGAACAATACAAGGATGATATTGTCATCGCGGTTCGCGGGACTAATTTTGCCAGTTTAAATGATTTATCAACCGATGCTCGCGCTTCCACAAGTTCTACTGAACGCGGTGCTTTAGTACATGCAGGTTTTAACTCCGTTTTTGAGTCAATGAAAAAAGAACTATCGCCATATATTAATTTGCTTCCAGCAAATGCAACACTTCATTGTGTTGGACACAGTTTAGGCGGAGCGATAGCGACTTTGATTGCTGACTGGGCAAAGCAAAAACTTCTTAATGTTAAACTATATAGTATCGGTGCTCCTAAAGTTGGGTTTGCCGATTTTGCACTTAAGCACACAAATTCTCTGGGGCAGGAAAATATATTCCGCTGCACCAAGGGCTGTGATCCTGTCCCTATGGTTCCAGTCTGGCCCTTCGTTCATGCTCCATATAATGGTTATGAATATCGAGTTGATAACTCTGGTTTTGTAAACCCAATAAAGCACAAAGTTAAGTATTATATGCAAGATATGAAAAGCAACGATTGGAATTCATATCAACGAAAAATGAGCTTTAATAGCCATAAAAGAGTAACGTTAGATGTTCGTTTAAGCCATCAAGTCAGTCGCGATTTATTTTGGATGAACCGTTTAAGCGAAGCACTATTAACGCTATTACGCCAACTAGGTCATGGTATTGCTTCGCGCATACAAAGCGGTATCGCCAATGGCTTAAACTTTTATGACCAAATCGCAATGGTGTTATCTGATGTCACTTTGCATAATGCGACATTTACTGGACAATTAAATGGTCTATTAGCTCACATGTTAGTTTTTGCAGGTCATGCTACCCGTAAAGTCGAAACTCTAAGCTATGAGTTTATTCGTTGGGTGTTTAAAAAAACGATTCAAGTTGTTAATCGATTAGCGCGCGAAGCACTGAACTAATCTGTAATAAGTAGCAAATGTCGAAACTGGTGTTTAGCTTTACTTAATTATCTATCAGCTAACAAAAAAGCGACCTTCAGGTCGCTTTTTTGTTTTACATTGATTTATATTTGCAGGCCGTCAGAGGGAAAAAATTCTGGTTGGAGTTATTAATGCCCACTTCATCTGAATACCATAAAGACTAAGAAAATGGTTACTTTTGCGTTAGCAGTAGGCGCTGGCACAGTTTTATAAATGGTATAAATGGGGTCAGAGTAAACTTAAAATTGTCAGCTATACTCTTTAACTCAAGTCACTTTGCAAATGGATCTTGCACATGCCTAGAAAACCTAGAGTCTGCCCCATAGGTATTCCTCAACACGTTATTCAGCGAGGTAATAATCGCCATGTTTGCTTCACGTCTGAACAAGATTTCAGAGCCTATGCAGGCTGGCTAAAAGAATACTCACGTAAATTTCATGTCGATATTCACGCGTGGGTATTTATGACAAATCATGTTCATTTGCTTTGTACTCCTCAAAAAGCGAATGCTGTTAGCCTTATGATGCAATCACTTGGTAGACAATATGTGAGGTATTTTAATTACACATACAAACGTACCGGGACACTTTGGGAAGGTCGTTTCAAGTCTTGCTTAGTGCAAACTGAAGAGTACTTAATCCAACTATATCGTTATATTGAACTCAACCCTGTAAGAGCGAATATGGTTAATGACCCTGCCGAATATATATGGTCGAGCTATCAAATTAACGCCCTAGGTAAAACCTCTCAGCTTTGTACTCCACATCAGGTTTACCTTTCAATAAGCAACGACTCTCAAGCAAGGCAATCATCTTACCGAGCCCTATTTCAACATCAATTAGATGCAAAAATGATTAACGATATTCGTCAAGCAACCAATAAAGGCATGGTAATCGGCAGCGACACATTTAAAGACCAAATAGAAAAACTAACGGGGAAAAGCATGCATCCAAAGAAAATGGGACGCCCTTTTAAGGTGATAGAATAAAGTTTACTCTGACCCCACTTATCCAGACCCCACTTATCCACACTTATCCATGCCGAGATCCCCAAGAATTTGCCCCATCGGTATTCCTCAACACGTTATTCAACGAGGTAATAATCGCCACGTTTGCTTCACGTCTGAACAAGACTTTAAAACCTATGCTGGATGGCTAAAAGAGTATTCACGTAAATTTCATGTTGAAATTCACGCGTGGGTATTTATGACAAATCATGTTCATTTGCTTTGTACTCCTCAAAAAGCCAATGCTGTTAGCCTTATGATGCAATCACTTGGTAGACAATATGTCAGATATTTTAATTACACATACAAACGTACCGGAACACTTTGGGAAGGTCGTTTCAAATCTTGTTTAGTGCAAACCGAAGAATACTTAATCCAACTATATCGTTATATTGAACTCAACCCAGTAAGAGCGAATATGGTTAATGACCCTGCCGAATATGTCTGGTCAAGCTATCAAATCAACGCCCTAGGTAAGGCCTCTCAGCTTTGTACTCCACATCAAGTTTACCTTTCAATAAGCAACGACTCTCAAGCAAGGCAATCATCTTACCGAGCCCTATTTCAACATCAATTAGATGCAAAAATGATTAACGATATTCGTCAAGCAACCAATAAAGGCATGGTAATCGGCAGCGACACATTTAAAGACCAAATAGAAAAACTAACGGGGAAAAGCATGCATCCAAAGAAAATGGGACGCCCTTTTAAGGTGATAGAATAAAGTTTACTCTGACCCCACTTATCCGCGATGTTAAGTGCGAACGGTTTTACTTACCACCGGGCTCTGCAAAACGAGTCATCCAGTCCTTCACTTGGCCGTACCAATAAATCGAGTTATTTGGCTTCAGCACCCAGTGATTCTCATCAGGGAAGTAAATCATTCGCGACTCAATACCTTTGGTTTGCAATGTACGGAATAACTCAAACCCTTGTCCTACGGGCACTCGTTGGTCTAACTGACCGTGGATAACCAAGGTTGGCGTATCAAAATTGGCTGCGCCATAGTGAGGTGATATAGATTTATAAATTTCAGGTTTTTCCCAAAAACTACCAAAACGCGTACTGTGTACCGCGAAATCCCCCGCCATTTGTGAGTACATGTTATACACCGCTGCGTGGATAAACAGTGCATTGAACGGGTTATCTTTTTGCCCCAAAATAATTGAGCTTAAGTAACCCCCATAACTACCACCACCAGCGACTAAACGTTCGCTATCAATCCAGTCTTTGCTCTTAAACCAATCTGTTGCTTTGTAGATATCCTCGAGCGACTTGTTCTTCCAGTCAGGGTTAATACTGTCAGTAAATTTCTGGCCGAAGCTGCCTGAGCCGTGGAAATTAGGCCAAGCGGTCACGTAACCCCAAGAAGAGAACGTTTGCGCATTCCAACGGTAATGGAAGCTGTCTGAAATCGCACCGTGAGGACCACCGTGGATCAACATCATCAGTGGGTATTTTTTGGTTTTATCAAACCCCGGCGGGTAGTGCACCCACATCTGGATATCATCTCCGTTATAACCTTTATAAGTCACCGACTCATAAGTACCCATGTCCACATTGGCCAATACATCATCGTTAAAGCTATCTAAACGCGTTATTTTTCCATTGCTGGAGTCAATCTTCACCACGCGTGCGGGATGTAAAAAACTTTGATTGGCGGCAACCAAAGTACCGTCTTTGGCGATAGAGGGTTTGCCAAAATCGGTATTATTGGTGACTTGTCTAACTTGGCCATTTTTAGCATTGATGTAGTAAATGCGGTTTGTGGCTGCATCGGCTATTGATGCATAAAACCCCTTACTATCTGGCGTCCAGAGATATTTAGAAACAGATCGGTCCCAATCTTTGGTCACTACACGTTCGCTACGTTTGTCCATATCGAACAACACCAAGCTCGAAGTGTCACCGTAGAAGCCATGAATTAATTGGCGGGTGAATGCAAGTGTTTTACCATCGGGACTAAATTTAGGTTCACTATCAGGTGCTTGATTGTTCGGAGTTAAATTTTCATATTTTCCGCTACCGATTTTAGCAAGAAATACATCAATTTTAGGGTCAACTTGGTTAGCGGAGCCGTTTGAGTTAAAAGCAATCCAACGTTCGCTTGGGTCGATATCGTAGCTGCCAGCGTTTTGTGAAGAACGTGGCAATTGCTTTTTCAGTGGTTGGGTGACGGCTTCAACGTCTCCACCTTTGGCTGAAATACGAAAAACATGTGCCTCTCTTTCTTCATCAATCCAATGGTCAAAATGTGAATAAGGCAGTGCGTTCCACTGGTGGGCGGAGACCTTATCGTCTTTATCAGCTTTGAGCTGCTCGGTCATTTGTTCCCAGTCTTTGCCTGGAAAAATACGGCTAATGAAGTAAATGTGCTCACCAACCCACTTAATACCATGCACGCCACCGGGAACCTCAGTTAAGCGTTGCGCTTCGCCCGGTCCATTCATTGGTAGTAAGTAGATTTGCCCTGCTTCATCTTTGTCGCGTTTACTAACAAAAGCTAAGGTTTTTCCGTCTGGAGAAAACACAGGCTCACTAGCGCGTAAGCCTTTTGCAGTAAGTGCACGCTGGCCTGAGCCATCTTTTGCAAACGACCATAGCTGAGTCGTGCCTTTATCTTCTGGTATGTCGTACTCAGTGACGGCAGCAATAATATGATCACCTTGGGGTGAAACAATCGGACTACCGATACGCTTGAGTTGCCAAAGCACCTCTGCCGATAATGTTTTGGTTTGCTCTGCAAAAGCTGATGTCATTGGCATCAACAAACACAGTATTAGAATCCCTACTTTTTTCACGAGAGCTTCTCCTTCATTCAGAATGAGTTCGTAGTCATTTTTATGAGTTGATATGCAACAGCGTTTGGCTGGGTAACAACCGTTCGTTCCCATTCAAAAACCAGCACATACTGCCGCCCCAGTATAGCGAGCAAAGCCCGTTAAAAGATACGAATAACAACGGACTGTAGCAGCTGTTTACAAATTAATTGTTTTGAATAATAAAACCGGTAATAAAGACGCGAATAAGTAATAAATGGGGTAAATAAGTGGAGTTAATAAGTGGGAGACAGAGCGTGAGGGATCCCAAACATGCAAACTGTAGTGGTCAGGTAAAATTGGCCACGCTTTTAGTGCTGCAGGCCATAGGTGCAAAAAAGCATAAGCAAACACTTGGATTCCGGCTCAAAAGCATTGCCGGAATGACGTCAATATAAACATTCCTGAGTATCGAAGACAAAAAAGCGACCTTTCGGTCGCTTTTAAATTCTAAAACTTCAAATGAAGCCCACTACCACCATAATTGCGTCGCTGGCGAACCGAAGGCTCTAGCGCGGAGTTGACTGGTGTCAAACTCTTTGTGATGAGCTTTCTGGAGCCGAGGTTCAATTCCGTAATAGCTAGACTAAACAACCAATAAAAAACGAACCCAAAGGTTCGCTTTTTTAATGCTCTTACTCAGAAGATTTCAATGAAGCCCACTACCACCATAATTGCGTCGCTGGCGATGATAAGGCAATGAAGTTTGAGGTTTTCGCCGCGGAGTTGACTGGTGTCAAACTCCTTATTTCGAGCTATGCGAAAACTCTCGGTTAACGCCGTATTATCGAGACCAAGGAGCTAACAAAAAAGCGAACCAATCGGTTCGCTTTTTTAATGTTTTTACTCAAAATGCTAAATGAAGTCTACTACCACGATAATGGCGTTACTGCCGATGAGAAGACAAGGAAGCCGATGCTTTTCTCCTCGGAGTTGACTGGTGTCAATGAGAAGAGAAAAGTGTCGGCTGACGCCGTATTATCGAGGCCAAGTAGTCATTATCATTTATTCGTAGTCTGAAATTGGGACACACGAGCACATGAGGTTGCGATCCCCATAAACATCATCAATACGATTAACCGTTGGCCAAAACTTATTCGCCTTAACCGCAGCCGTTGGGAACACGGCTACTTCGCGGCTGTATGGACGTGAATCAAATTCGATGTCCATAATATCTGCTAGGGTGTGAGGTGCATTGTGCAGTGGGTTGTTGTCTACTGGCCACTCGCCCGCTGCTACTTTGGCGATTTCGCCGCGAATAGAAATCATCGCTTCAACGAAACGGTCTAACTCAACCTTAGACTCAGATTCAGTTGGTTCAATCATCAAGGTGCCCGCCACAGGGAAACTCATGGTGGGTGAGTGGAAACCATAATCGTTAAGACGCTTAGCGATATCCATTTCGGTTACGCCAGAGATTTCTTTCAATGGACGTAAGTCGATAATACATTCGTGGGCAACCCGCTCGTTACGGCCGGTGAACAACACAGGGTAATGTGCTGACAGCTTTTTCATGATGTAGTTAGCGTTTAATAGCGCCGTTTGGGTTGATTGCTTAACGCCCTTAGTGCCTAACAGTTTAATGTACATCCAGCTGATTGGCAGGATGCTAGCGCTGCCATAAGGTGCAGCAGATACTGCGCCGTTGTGGTCGCTTTCGCGGCCAGGCTTAACCACTACGTGGCCTGCTACAAATGGCGCAAGGTGCGCTTTAACCCCGATTGGGCCCATACCAGGCCCCCCGCCGCCGTGCGGGATAGCAAAGGTTTTGTGTAGGTTTAAATGCGATACGTCTGCGCCGATAAAGCCAGGTGAGGTTAAGCCAACCTGGGCGTTCATGTTGGCGCCGTCCAAATACACTTGACCGCCATATTGATGGACGATGTCGCACACTTCGCGGATTGATTCTTCGTACACGCCGTGGGTCGATGGGTATGTGATCATAATGCACGATAAGTTGTCGGCAAGCTCGACCGCTTTAGTGCGTAAATCATCTAAATCAACGTTACCTTGCTTGTCGCACGCAGTAACAACCACCTTCATACCAGCAAGTTGTGCCGATGCTGGGTTGGTGCCGTGGGCCGATTGCGGGATTAAGCAAATGTTACGGTGCGCGTCGCCGCGAGACTCGTGGTATTTCTTAATCGCTAATAGACCGGCGTATTCGCCTTGTGCACCTGAGTTAGGTTGAATACACACGGCATCGTAACCGGTGATGTTGACTAAAAACTCAGACAACTCATTAATTAACTGAGTGTAACCTTGTGCTTGGTCAAGTGGGCAAAATGGGTGCATGTTAGCAAATTCTGGCCAGCTTACCGGTAGCATTTCCACTGCGGCGTTGAGCTTCATGGTGCATGAACCTAACGAGATCATGGAGTGGTTTAGGGCTAAATCTTTGTTTTCCAGACGCTTGATATAACGCATCATCTCGGTTTCGCTTTGGTAGCGATTAAACGTTGGATGAGTTAATACCGCGTCTTGACGTACTAATGCTTGTGGGATTGACTGACTGCCATTGGTCACAATGGCGCCATCTAATGTGGCGACATCTATGCCATGGCCAGCACCTAAAATCACATCAAATAATACCACCAGATCCTGGCGAGTAGTGGTTTCGTCAAAACTCACCCCAAATGCGCCGTCGGCGTCGATGCGTAAGTTTAACTTGGCCGCTAATGCACGGGCGTTAATCGCTGCAACGTCGGCACCTTTAACACTGATGGTGTCGAACCATGAAGTGTTCGCTAAGGTTAAGCCTTTAGCGCTTAAGCCTGCGGCTAAAATGTCGGCAAAACGGTGAATGCGTGATGCGATGGTTTTTAAGCCATGTGGGCCGTGGAATACCGCATAAAACGACACCATGTTGGCTAATAAGGTTTGCGCCGTACAAATGTTTGAGTTAGCTTTTTCGCGGCGAATATGTTGCTCGCGGGTTTGCATGGCCATGCGTAATGCGCTGTTGCCGCGGCGGTCTTTTGACACACCAATAATGCGACCTGGCATTGAACGTTTGTGCTCATCACGGGCCACGAAAAAGGCCGCGTGAGGTCCGCCGTATCCCATGGGTACCCCAAAACGTTGCGCGCTACCAAACACCACATCTGCGCCCATGACGCCCGGTGATTTAAGCAGTAATAACGACATAATGTCGGCGGCAACGGTAACCACCACTTTTTTGTCACGTAACTGAGTAAATAACTCAGTGTAGTCGGTGATTTGACCAATACGGTTGGTGTACTGGAACAAGGCACCAAATAATTCGTAATTTACTGCCTCTTTTGCTGGGCCAACGACCACGTCAAAACCAAAGCATTCGGCGCGAGTTTTGACTACGTCGAGGGTTTGCGGGAATACGTCGTCGGCAACAAAGAAGATGTTGGCTTTTTTGGCTTTAGAGACGCGCTTGGCTAATGCCATGGCTTCTGCTGCTGCGGTTGCTTCATCTAATAATGATGCAGAGGCAAGATCAAGACCGGTAAGGTCCATTGACACTTGCTGGAAGTTTAACGTGGCTTCTAAACGGCCTTGGGCGATTTCTGGCTGGTACGGCGTGTAAGCCGTGTACCAACCTGGGTTTTCAAACACATTACGCAAAATGACATTAGGCACTTGCACGCCGTAGTAACCCATACCGATATAGCTTTTAAAGACTGTATTTTTATCTGCTATGTTACGGATATAGGCAATACCTTCGGCTTCGCCACAGGAATCACCTATGGTGAGCTCTTGGGGTAAGCGAATTTTGCCTGGGACCGTTTGGGCGGTCAGATCGTCTAGCGACTCTGCGCCAATGAAGTTCAACATGTCTTGTTGTTGTTCTGCATTTGGGCCGATGTGGCGCGTCAGGAAAAGTTCGTGCTGTTCTAGTTGTGTCAGGGTTTGCTTGGTCATATTAAACCTTGTTCCAAATCGACCAGTTGAGGCGGTAGGGCACATAACTGGATTAGGGTGAAAATGGGTAATACGTGAATAACCTGTTTACGGTTTATTATGTTGCGGCTTCGTCATTGGCTTTTTAACTGCCACGGGTTAGAGATTATCGGCGCAACATTTTTAGCTTCATATAACAAAGAAGCTCCCTAGGGAGCTTCTAGTGTTATGGGTGATTATTCTTGGTCAATGACTTCTTGATAACCGTCGGCATCAAGCAATGCATCAACTTCGGCTTCAAGAGAAGGCATAACACGGAAGAACCAACCTTCACCAAAAGCGTCACTGTTAACCAGTTCTGGTGAATCTTCTAAGGATTCGTTTACGGCAATCACTTCACCAGAAATCGGTGCGTAGATGTCTGAAGCCGCTTTGACTGATTCTGCTACTGCACAATCTTCACCGGCGGTAACGGTATCGCCTACTTCTGGTAATTCTACGAATACCATGTCACCAAGAAGCTCTTGAGCATGCTCAGTGATACCTACCGTGTAGCTACCGTCTGATTCTTTACGGATCCATTCGTGTGAAGATGCATATTTCAATTCTGCCGGAATAGTGCTCATTGTTGCTGTTCCTTAATCTGATGTTCAAAGACTTAATCAATAAATTCGGTGTCGGTAACACGCCACTATCATTAGAAGGCTTGTTTACCATTGCGCACAAAACTTGGGGCGATGACTTTTACGGTCACGCGTTTTTTACGCATTTCAACTTTAGCTGTGGCACCAATACCATTGGGTACACGGGCCATGGCGATAGAATAGCCTAACGTTGGCGAAAACGAACCACTGGTGATCACACCTTGGTGTTCAACACCGTCTGCATCGGTAAAAAATACCGCCATATCATGGCGTAACACGCCCTTTTCTTCCATGACCAAACCAACTAACTTTGTCGTGCCTGCCGCTTTAATCGCGGTTAACGCTTCGCGGCCGATAAAGTCACGATCGCTTGGCTCCCACGCAACGGTCCAGCCCATATTAGCAGCCAGTGGATTGATTGACTCGTCCATGTCTTGGCCGTATAGATTCATGCCCGCTTCTAAGCGTAATGTGTCGCGGGCACCAAGACCACACGGCTTAACGCCTGCCTCTAAGAGTGCTTGCCATAGGGCTTCAGCTTCAGCTTCTGGGACAATGATTTCGTAGCCAACTTCACCGGTGTAACCTGTGGTGGCAATAAATAAACTGCCTGACTGCACACCAAAGAATGGCTTCATGCCTGCAATAGCAGCATTTTGATCGGCGGTGAATACGCTAGCGGCTTTCGCTTTCGCGTTAGGGCCTTGTACGGCAATCATCGACAATTCTGGACGTTCGCTAACCACAACATCAAACGCGGCGGCTTGTTTGTTGATCCAGGCGAGGTCTTTGTCGCGAGTAGCGGAGTTAACCACTACGCGGTAATGGGTGTCGGTTAAGTAGTAGGTAATAAGGTCGTCGATGATACCAGCGTTTTCGTCTAGCATTCCGCCATAAAGGGCTTTACCCGGTACGGTAAGTTTGGCGACATCGTTAGCAAGTAACTTACGTAAGAAGGCACAAGCATCGCTGCCGGTAACGTCAACTACGGTCATGTGAGACACGTCAAACATGCCTGCGTCTTGACGTACTGCGTGGTGCTCTTCGATTTGAGAGCCGTAGTTAATCGGCATTTCCCAACCATGGAAATCGACCATTTTGGCGTTTGATTGTAAATGCTTGTTAAAAAGTACTGTTTTGCTAGCCATTATTATCCCTTTTTTTGAGGCCTTTCTTATGTAGGTATTTGATAAAATGCGAACAAAATTATACTCCGCAGACCCAATTTGTATACAAAAGAATTTTCTAATCCGAGTCCAGTCGCATTAGTTTAGCTAATCTATTGGCATAATTTTTTTACATAATTATTTACAATAAAATAACTGATTTAACTGTGCTACCTGATATTAAACAAGTTTCTACATTAGCTATGATTAAATTGGCTCACGACAAAGTTTAGGTAATGTCATTTTGTTACCCATAGCCTGTTTGATGAACACTGTTTTCAGTCCAGCGACATTATCAACTAGGGTTAGGCCGATGTCGCGCATGGCTTTTTTAAGCGGATTGCTGCCGGCAAACAGTCTTTTAAAGACTTCCATGGTGGCGATCATTTCCATGGCTTCAGCTTTACGCCAACGTTCAAGGGCGCGTAAATGGCTATATTCGCCTAAGTCTTTGCCTTGCTCATGCAATTGGGTAAAGGTGTCGATGATACTGGCAGCGTCTAAAAAGCCTAAGTTAACCCCTTGGCCGGCTAACGGATGAATGGTATGGGCGGCGTCACCGGCCAGCACTAAACGGTGGCGCGCAAAATGGCGCGCATAACGCATCCGCAGTGGAAATGATTGACGCTCGCTGATCACTTGGCACAAGCCTAAACGACCATCAAGCGCGGCGGTTAATGCTTTTGAAAACTCAACCTCATCAAGCGCTAATAATTGCTTGGCTTGATCGGGCGACAC
This sequence comes from Shewanella sp. S1-49-MNA-CIBAN-0167, assembly GCF_040310145.1. NCBI lineage: Bacteria > Pseudomonadati > Pseudomonadota > Gammaproteobacteria > Alteromonadales > Shewanellaceae > Shewanella > Shewanella sp. S1-49-MNA-CIBAN-0167. The sequence continues at coordinate 67,930 of NZ_JBEOPO010000004.1, forward strand.
CGACCACACAATTGAACATAAATGGTCGTCATACAAGGGCAACATAGCTAATGGGCCGCCGGGTAAAAAGGCTTGTCTGGCGGTGGCGTCATGGGCGAGTTCGGTGCGCACTGTGGCGACAATGGCATGGTGACCGTAGTCCCAGAATGTCAGCGGAATACTGCATTGCTGGCGCACCCATGAGTTGGCACCATCGGCAGCCACCACCACGGCGGCGCTAATGTTGTCGCCACTGGCTAAGGTAAGCCAAGCTTCGCGTTCGCCAAAGGCTATACGTTCAAGGCGTTGGCCTTCTAAATGGGTTAAATTACTGATCTCACTCGCACGTTTGGCAAGGGCATAGCTGATGGCATCGTTTTCGATAATCGAGCCTAAATGCGTTTCGCTGATGCTGTGGGCGTCAAATTCAATTTTGCCTAGGCCGTCTTTGTCCCACACCGACATTTTTTGGTAAGGGCTGACACGATTGTCATCGAGATATTGCCACGCACTGAGGTTTTGTAGCAATTGCTGGCTGGCTTTGTTAATGGCACTGACACGCAATTTAGGCTCGCCACTGACCGCTTGAATTGTGCCAGCATCGATGACCACGACATTAAGGTCGGCGTTGGCTAAACCGATTGCGGTAGCGAGCCCGACCATGCCACCTCCGACGATGGCAACATCATATGTTTGAGTTGAATACATGGTCAATCCTTACCTTAAAAGAGTTAACGCCAACCCATTGCGGTTTGAGCAACGGGACGTTTGAGTGGGGGTAACCAAGACAATAAACGCAAACAGACATTGCGCCCCGCCACCAGCGGCCAATATTGATTGGAAAAACCACGCACTAAAAATTCGATATTGCGAAGTGTGCAGTCGCGATCGGCTTGGCGATCGACTAAATATTGATGCACGATGGCGCTGCTGCCGACATCGACCTGGGTTGAGCTATTGGTTAATTGATGCGCACTAAAGGCCTGTTCAAGTACATTGAGTAACCCCACTACATCACGTAAACCTAAGTTAAAGCCTTGTCCGGCAATAGGATGTAGGGTTTGCGCGGCGTTACCGACAAAGATACAACGATGGTAAACAGGCCTTGGCATATACGATAACGTTAGTGGATAACTCACCCGCTGACCGACGTCGACGAAACGACCCGCTCGGTGACCAAACGCTTGTTGTAAGGCGGCTAAAAATTCAGTTTTGTCGCCGTTGACTAATTCATGGGCTTGTGCGGGCGGTAATGCCCACACGACTGAAAAACGTGATTGGGTCGGCGTTGCTGAAGACTTAGACGCGAATGACTTAGACTTGAATGAATTAGACGCTGATGACATAGGTAAAAGTGCCAGCGGGCCGGTTTGAGTGAAGCGTTCGTAAGCCCAATGCTGATGGGCTTGATCTGTGGTGATATTAGCGACTATAGCCGTTTGATCAAAATCGATTTTTTCTGTGGGTTGGCCCAGATGTTGGCGCACGACCGAATTGGCACCATCTGCTGCCACCAATAACTGGCAATGCAATTGAGTGCCGTCATCTAAGGTTAATAGGTGGCCGTCTTGTTGGGCTTGTATATAGGTGACTTTAGCAGGACAAAACAAACTGACAGATGATTTAGCCAGCTCCTCAAATAGCACCTTACCGACTTGGGCTAATTCAACCACCTGGCCTAATGCATCTAACCCAAGCGGTTTAGCATTGAGCTCGGTCATGCCAAAGTGACCGCGATCGGAAACATGAATATTTTCAATTGCAGTGCCAAGATGCTGCAACTTGGGCCAAATGCCTAAACGAGTGAGTTCAAAAACAGAACCGTGAGCAACGGCAATGGAGCGAGCATCAAAGCCTGGGTGATTATTGTTGGCAACGTGGGCTTCGATTAAGGCAATGCGCAGCGGACGCGACAAGGTGGCAGATAACTTAGCTAACCCTAAGGCTAACGTGGCTCCTGCCATGGCGCCACCCACAATGGCAATATCAACGGCAAGTGGTTGTGTGGAGGTGTGTGCTGAGGTCATACGCTGCGTTACTGCCTATACCAAAAATATTAGTGAAAATTTGAATGCTCGTCGGTGTCATGTAAAGGCATGTCTAAACCGAACTCTGAATAGCATAAAATAGCCGACATTCTGACAAATTCTTGCAGTTCAACGTAGGCGACTTCGGATTCTTCGTCATCACCAACATCAAATTCTACTTGGGCAATATCAGCAAGGTCTTTAATCACTTCACGCACATCAGATGATGCTTTTGCTAGCTGCGGTTGAATAATGGCAATGCCGGTTAAGAAGCTTTGGGTCCACAAAGCTAACGCTTCAACGCGCTCGCTCAGCGGCACTTCTTCTTCTGGCAGTAACAAGGTAAAGCCAAATTCAAAATCGACTAATCGTGTCACCGTGTCTTGATACAACTCACTGATCAACTTTTGTAAGTTCGCTTCTAGCGGCTGACCGTCGTTCATTAACTCAACTAACGGCGTTAACCACGCAAAATTCTCTTGTTTTACGCCACCACAAATTAGCCCAACAAGTGCACCGTGCACTTCTACTGGATGTTGGCCTACTTCAGCGTAATCTAATGCCTGTTTTAGTTTTTCAATACATAATGAAGGTGGGATTGCCATGGTTAATTCCTAATAGCGCTATATCTGCTTCAATGCTAGCAGAGATAGTATGATGCTCCAAATGCGAGCGTGTATTGTGCCCCAATTATACAGGGACTGAAGCAGATTTGTTCACACAAACAGCAAATAGTTAAAAAGGGATACTGTTGCCTTGCGCTTTTAAATTCAGCCCTATATAGTTCGCTCACATGCTGAACTTTACTAACATCAGCTCGGAATAATAAACGGTTATCAAACAGTCTTTTGTCCCGCTAACTGCGCTACACTGACTTATAATAGACCTGTTATTGGCGCAGCGATTAATTGCACAAGACGCCTGGTTAGCAAAACAAATGACAAGTTTGATATGAAATATGTCAAATTTTATGATTTTTACTTGTTTACCCCATCTCTTTAACCCGAGTGAGGTTAACTGAGGATCTGCGGCGACATTATGAGTAACAGTGCTGTTGATATTACCCTATTAGGGCGCACCTACTCCATCGGATGTCCTAAAGGACGCGAAGAAGCATTGCGCACGGTAGCCAGAGAAGTTGAAAACCAGCTGACGACGTTAAAGTCTCGGACCAACAACTTAAGCCGTGAAGAGCTTGCCATTATGGCCGCACTCAATATTGGTAATGAATTGTACGAAGAAAAGCAAAAGAATAAGCAGTACATGGCGCAAATGGATGAGCGAATTTCGTTATTACAGTCAACGTTGGAAACATCCTTGGTTGAACGAAGCAGCTAGGAAGGCTAAACTAAGATTTCAGAATTAAGAATAACTTGATTCTACCCTGTTTTGCTCCCTGAGATATTCGCCAGTTGGTTAAGTCCCTGTGCCGATAATTACAAACCCAGGGTGAATGCTTTCGTTGACACTGTGCATGCTCGGATTATACCGAGAAGCCTTAGGAAATGAACATTTACCCGCCTTGAACCTACGGTTCAAGGGCTGCGCCAGCAGCGGTATTTTGGGGAGCATTCTAATTTCAGATTTAGCCTTTTTTTAAGGCTCATTTTTTGAAGATCACCTCGGTTACACTTTTTAGATAGTGCCTTTATTTCATCCTCAAGCACGCTTTTATATCCAAGCACTGTTTCATATCCAAGCTCTTTCATATCCAGCTCACTTTCATATCCAGCTCTGTTTCATATCCAAGCACTCTTTCATATCCAGCTCTGTTTCATATCCAAGCTCTCTTTTCTCCTCAAGATCTCTTTTATCCTCCAGCTGTGCATAAATCGACAACATAACTTGGTGACGCTGATCCTTCAGCTCAAATAGCCAATAAAATACGACCGTTTTTTATACAAAACAGTCCCGCTTTCACACTTTCAGACGGAGACACTAGGTTACTTTATTGTTAAGATTGTTTTACAACGTATATTACTGTATAAAGTGTTTAATATTAATAACTTGTAAATATGGATTATGACAAGCTGCTCCACTCATCTCAAGGTTTACTGCACCATTTTAATTGTATTCATGTTCAGCTTATCTGCTTGTAAATCCACACCCGACCCTGTTAAACCGAGTCATATCATTCCTGCTGCGTTATCTCATTTGCCTGCTGATGCAGCAAACCTAGGTTTGGATATCATTGATGTTCAATTGAGCTTAGGCGATCGCAATTTATATCTGGCTAGCAATGGCAATATCAAAATGGTCTCGACCGCACAATGCCAGTTAGATATTTCGGCGCACCGTGGAGATTTTCGTCAACCAGAAAGTAGCGCTAATGCTATTGCTTCGGCCTTGAACGATAACTTTAACAGTGTCGAAATTGACGTAATGCTACTCAAAGATGGCACTTGGGTTAATCATCACGATAGTCAAACAGGTCGCGCTACCGTGTATTACACCGGTGAACGCTTTAAACTAAATCGCATGAGTGTTCAGCAGTTCGCTAATCTGAAACTGCGGGATAAACACAGTAACAATTTACTCAACGAACGCCCAATAACGGCTGCAGAAGCCTTTAGAGTATTTGGCGCTTATCGCACCCAAAATCAACGACTCAATGTAGAAATAAAATCTGATACCAATGGCCAAAAGCTGGTAGAGCTCGATAATATGCTCAGAAAATATATTGGCTTAGGTGGATTTTATTATTCTGCGGCAGAACGAGATGTCCTATACAAGCTACGTGGCATTAACCCATCGGTTTACTTAGGCTTTATTCAAGGTGGACACCCTACCAGTGTTGAAAAGTTAGCCGCAGATTTACGTAAAGGTGTAAAAAATGATGCCTATTACTTAGATAATCAACATAATCTTGAGCTTGCTGGTCGCTACGGCACTAAACGTTACCGCTCACGTTATAAAGACTACACCGCAACATCATCATTAACCCAATTGCAAAAAAAGCTGGGTAGCAACTCTGGTTTACACTTAGACATTCGCAGTTTTATGCAGCATCTCAGCGTCAAGTATCGTGCTCACCAACTCGGAATGAAGGTCTATACCTATTCGCTTAATGGCAGTGATTATCATCAATCACAATTACTTAAGTTAACCACTAATAAGCTACCCGATGGCGCAATTGTGGATGCCACGCCTTACAAGATTTGCCAGCGTTTATTCAACAGAGCCGTACCTAAAAAGCGTTATCAAGCATTGAGTAATGTCGGTCGTTATATTACCGCTTTACCCCAAGATGCTGACTTTGATCGCTTTGACGAAATGCTTGGTTATCAAACAGAAGGTTATTATTTGTCATTAACCTCTGGCCTTAAAGCCATCCATAGCACTGCGGTTAACAAGACACCTAACAACATACCCACGCCTTTGTTGGAACATGGTTTCCCCACTATTACTGATGAAATAATTGATAACGACACCGGTGACACCATTATTTTAAGGTTACCAGGTCGTCAGGCTAATAAAAATTAATATGACTGATAATAACAAAAGTCCATTTGCAACAAATTTGCTTAACACTGCCCCGACGCAAAAGAAGATGGAATCAGCTGAAAAAGAGCTGAAGAAAGTACAGAAAAATCAACAATCAACGGCTGTCAAAGCTAAAAAACAACAAGCTGTTGAAGCCCAAATGGTTAACACGGGTAAACCCTTCTGGTGGATGCTGTTGATGTTCATTTGTTCGATAGTGTATTTATTCCCTGAGGCGGTGTTTAATGCGGCGTTAACCGATGTTGCTGGCGGGCGCAATTCCAGCGTGGAAGACTTACGGGCGGTAGAATTATTTGGTCGTACCATCAGTGGTATTGGCGTTACCCTGCTTTTAGCTGACTTATTACTAAAAGGTAAACAAGTGGCTAAAGCCACTCGGGCTTTAGGTTATTTCACCCTAATTGCAGTGATTATTTGGCCAACGGTATTTTTTGGTCAAAAGTGGTTAGTGGATCATTTTATTATTGATGCATCGACCCCAGAAGAGCGCCAACAAGCTTATTTGTCGCAAGTACTTCGTAGCGCATTGATTGAAAATTCAATCAAATTTGAAGGCATTGATTACGACCCAGGTAAAAAACACAGTGCAATCGAAAAAACGTTTTTATCCGTGTTTGGTGGACTCGTATACGCTGATGATAAATTAGTGGACGATTTAAAACAGAAAAAGCGCTTGATCATGGAAAAATTTGTTCGTGATCGTGCTATGTCTCAATTTGATCAACATTACGCCAACTATGATAATTTCCGCCAGACCCTACGGGGAAAATACACTGAGTATGCTGCAGGTTCTAATCAATATAATCAGGCCTTAGCTAGCGTACAAACACGATCTGACGCTTACTGGCTCGATACCCAAAACCAGGTAAAGCAAGGTTGGGAGCAATACCAACAAGGCACCAAGGCTTATGAAGCCAGGGTCGAATCCCGGGCACAAAAAATAGCCCCTAAATTATACGATTATTTTGAACGGCGTAATAAATGTGCAGAAAAGAAAAGTGGCAGTAATAAAGACCGTTGTTTCGAGCGACTGCAGAACGGTTATGACAAAGAAATAGCCAAATACAGCATGCCTTATATTCCACCTAATGATTGGTTGGTTCGTGAAGAAATTTCGACGTCTGAAAACGTCGGTAATTCCATTATTTCAGGGATTTTGACATTTGGCCTTTACACTGCAATGCAAGCTGCTGATGCCGTAACGGGTGGCGACGCTGGATTTAAAGATCATCGTATGGTGTATACCAACGATGTGAATCATTATAAAAACGTGTTGATGCTAAAAATGGAGCCTGATTTTATTAAAGAGTCGGGTGGCTACCCGTTAGGCATTAGCTCAATCCATGAGTTTAGAGTAAATGAACTTACCAGCATAAAAGTGAATAAAAAGCTGAAACAAAAAGGCTTAACCTTATCCCCTTCTTGGTCACTGACCGATCGTAATAGTTTTGATATTGCTGTTGCTAAAAGAGTCCGTCAGCAAGCTGATAGTGAGTGGCGATCAAAAATGAAGGCTAAAGGCAATGACATGCCGCCTAATTTAAGCTGGCAGCAATTTCAGCAACAAAGAAATATCCAGCAGCGCATTGAGGATGAGATGAAAGAGCTTTACGTAAAACCAACGCTGGCCGATTGGAATAACCGTGAGTTTAAACAGAAAATTATTGAGCCCAATATACGACGGAAAACCACCGAGTATCTTAATGTGCTCGAAGCCCAACAAGTTGAGTTTGCCGACGGCGGCGCTTTTGAATCGACGGGTAAGTCGGCTTTAAGATCAACGATTATTCCGCCAATATCCATGTCGATTAGCTTAGCCTTGGTGCTATTAACCCTATTAAAGTTACCGATGAAAGCCGTAGAACTCGTGCAAGTAAAAAGGACTCGAGCAGCAGCAAAATCTAAGCCTAACCGATATATAAAACCTGCAATATCAATCCTGTTATTAGCGTCAATTTTTGTGGTGCCTTTATCCATGGCCGTTAACCAATACACCATGAAAGAATCGGCGCTGCATTACTTTTTTGAACAAATGGAGAAGAATGATTCAGCCATGATTTCATTCGCGCTTAAATGGTTATTAGTGACTCAACCTATGGTGCAACCTATTGGTTCATCCATTGACCAAGGCTTATTTATCACCAAAGGATTTAATGCGATCAGTGAGCCCATTAACCGCTTTGATTTGGCGATAATGCCTGAACATGATTCAACTAACCTTGCTAAATACTCGCCTAAGAAAGCCGCCTTATTACCTCTGACTATCAACAACAATATCGCCAATGCCAAGGTGGCAGTGATGAATATTAAACCAACATATCAAGCAGGCATGATGTTACCCGCGGGCAGTTATGACATAAAAGTCAGCGCCCCTGGACATATTACCGTTAGAAAATGGATGTATTTGAAAGCCGACGAAACTGATTTTAATATCAATTTGTCAGCAGCAGACGTGACCAGTCAATGATAAAAAAACAGTGAAAAAATTCATCACGCATTGATTTATAGGAAGTATTACGTGAGTAAATTAGAACAATTCCAAAGTTTTATCCGTAGCAACGGTAAAGATCTCACTGGTGTCGATGTACCAGTAATATTAAGCAACGAACAAGCAAAGCTTCCACAGCTTAAATTTACCTTTGGTTGGACGATTGAAGTTGGCGTGAGTGCACATGAACACGACGGCTATTGCCCATCTGGAATTAAGTCAGGCAGTGCATCCAATGCCCGAGATCTCGCCCATGACAAAGCCAAAGAGTATGTCAGTGGACAGAATTCGTTGTTTAACGATCGCTTCTTAACAATACTTGGGCCTGATATTGCGGAAAATTTCCTAATAAGAAATAGAGGCTTAAAATCAGCCCCTGAAACCTATGTGGGCAGCAAAGTTTGCTACCGTTGCCATGGTTCTGGTAGTCAAAGTTGTTCTAGCTGTTATGGCTCTGGTAGTAACTCTTGTAGTGGTTGTCATGGTAGTGGCCGCGTCAGTGTTTCGCGTCATGATAGCTATAATAATCGCACGGTTTATACCACAGAGTCTTGTTCATCATGTTGGGGCAGTGGTAAAAAAACCTGTTATACCTGCAACGGCTCGGGCTCTGTGACGTGCGGCACTTGTAGTGGCGGCGGTTACCTCTATCACAGTTACACCATTGATGGTGAAGCAAAACGCAGCACTAACTGGGCTTATAACAGCAGTGATTACCACAAATGGACCTCTGAATTTGTCAAAAATAGCGGCTTAAACTTAGTCTATAATTTAACTGAGATAACTGAAGTTGATGTTGAGGGCACCCTTGATGGCTGTACCTTTATGTATGCTTTTACCGCTAAACTTCCAACCCTGCAATTTACCGCGACAATTGATAAAGTCGATACCAAGATGTGCTTTGCCGGTAAAAAAAACACCACCCATAATGCCGGTGGGGTTTACGATCCTGCGGTATGGAGTGTGGCACAGAAAATGGCTGGGGGCAGTCAATCCGCCGACAAAGTGGCATTAGCCACCCCTGCTGTAAAAAACATTATCGAAGCCAATACAACCCACACGCAAATTGCATTATTAGATGAAAACTGGGTATCGACTGATATTAAAGACGCGGTATTATCTAACTACCAAAACTTAGTGACACAATTAAAAAAGCAAAGCGTTAAAGGTATTACACCTAACATGTTCGCAGGCTTGATTAAATACACTTATTTATTCTTTACTTTAGGGATGTTAATCGCGCTGTTATTCCCAAAATTTGCAGTCGATTCCGGTTATCGCATGAGCGTGACTCAAATACCTGAATGGATGATGGCGTTATTGACGATGCAATTTGGCCTATTCGGGCTTCCCGCTGTGGCTAATTATGCCTTTGTACTTGGGTTATTGTGGTTAAGCTACCAAGGTGTGAAAAAATTGTATTGGAAAAATATCAGTAACGCTAAAATCTGGGTATTGGCTATCAGCATTACACTATTATTGCCACATATGGCGTTAACGCTTTATTACAACACGGTTGAACTGCTTGGCCATTCACCCGCCATGGCTAGCACTCTCGTGAGTGGCTCATTATTGGTCGGGCTTTACTTACTCGTCATTGGTGTAAAGTGGCCACAAAAATGGTATAGCAAAATTTTTGGATTGATTGCTGGAGTCAGTTTTTATTGTGCCCTACAATACGGTTTGTTCTTAATAAACCCAACTTATGGTTTTATCGAAAATAATGCTAATTATTCTGGTGATGTGGCTGCGTTATTATCATCTGGTTTACGTTTTATGGGGAATAATTTAATTGAGTGGGCTTTGTTATCAGTTGGCTTTACTTACTTCTTAACACGTAGAAAATTTTGGTTAAAAGCAAAGACGATGGTGGCTGATTACGAGAGTCCGGTGCTACTAAAATCGATGAACATGGATAAATAGTCCCGTATTGTGTTGCTAAAAACAACCCAGCGTAATGCTAAGCCTTACGCTGGGGGGAAGTTTGATGCAAAGTGATTCAGCATTAGCTGACTATCAATCTGTGATTTCATCTCATTACAGAACGCGATAACCTACTTTGAGTTCCAGTTGTTGATTATCGTTTTTTTAAATTCATTTGTAAGTGTTGGAGTATTCCCTACATATGAGCATGACGCGTTTTATGACTAATTCAGAACCATATCAGTCAGATTCTACAGCGGTTCAAACCCTGATTACTTATTTTTCTTCTGGCAGCACTGCATCAGATAAACTTATGACGGATCAAGCCATTATCAATAAAGATTCATTTACAGATCCTTCAATCCCAGCACCGTTATTCGACAGTTATAATATGAGCCGTGACAGTATTCGTCGCCATATCAGGCAAGAGCGTAATGCCCTTTCTCAAGCGGAACAAAACCAGCTAGCCTTGATTGCTAGTCGACATTTATTGTCAGAAATTCAGCGTATTTCAGCTAAACGAGTGGCGCTATATTTAGCTTTTGACGGTGAACTAGCAACCAATAAGTTGATAAAAGCTTTATGGAAATTAGATATTGAAGTGTATCTACCTCGCTTGCACCCTTTTGCTAAAGGGCATTTGCTGTTTATTCGCTATACCGCTGATACTGTGATGATAAACAATCGCTTTAACATTGCCGAACCCAAGCTTGATGTCGGCAACATTGCCACTGTTGAGCAGCTGGATATGATTGTGACACCCTTGGTCGCATTTGATAATAATGGTAATCGCATGGGTATGGGCGGCGGTTATTACGACCGCACCTTGGCACAAGTGATTGATAACAAGCCGTTAGCCGTCGGGTATGCCCATGACTGTCAGCAAGTGAGCGTTTTACCGATTGAATATTGGGATGTGCCGTTGCCGGTGATAATTACTCCAACGAAACGGTTAGCTATTTAAAATAGCTTAATTTTATTAAGGTCCTGGCGCTTCGCTCACACCCGTTCAAGCAGGGAAAACGGCTTTCCCCTCTTGGATCTCCCCAGCCGCTCCGGCAAAGTGTTGATCCTCTTAGCATAATAAAAAGCCCTATCAATACACAGTATTGACAGGGCTTTTAGTTATTTTATTTATGTTAGTTACACAATTGCTTTCTCTAATGCTTGGCTAACATCGGCAATGATGTCATCGATGTGCTCTATTCCCACCGAAATGCGGACGAGGTCTTCTGACACGCCGGCTTTGGCCAACTCTGCGCCGCTGAGTTGGCGGTGAGTGGTACTGGCTGGATGGCACGCCAGTGATTTAGCATCGCCGATATTGACTAAACGCAGCACCATTTGCAGTGCATCAATAAACTTACCACCGGCGACTTTACCGGCTTCAGCATTATCGGCTTTAATGCCAAAACTGATGATACCAGAGGCTTTACCGCCAGTGATTTTTTGGCATGTACCATGATGCGGACTATCCGGTAATGCGGCGTAATTAACCCAGCTAATGCTTGGATGCTGTTGTAAATATTCAGCTAACGTGAGGGCATTGCTGCAATGACGCTCCATGCGCAGGCTTAAGGTTTCTAAACCTTGGAGTAATAAAAAGGAACTGTGTGGCGATAATGCTGCGCCAGTATTGCGCAATGGCACAACGCGGCAGCGACCAATAAAGGCCGCGGGGCCAAACGCGTCGGTATAGACCACGCCGTGATAAGACGGATCGGGCTCATTGAGTATCGCAAAGCGTTGCTTGTTCTCTACCCAATCAAATTTTCCTGAATCAATAATCACCCCACCAATAGTAGTGCCGTGGCCGCCAATGTATTTGGTTAATGAATGAATAACGATATCTGCACCATGATCAAATGCACGACATAACACTGGCGTTGCCACAGTATTATCAACAATTAACGGCACCCCATGTTTGTGGGCAATATCGGCCAAACGCTGTAAGTCGACAATATTACCGGCAGGATTACCAATCGATTCACAAAATAACGCTTTAGTCTTGTGGTCAATTAATCCATCGAGGCCATCGAAATCATCAAACGCCGCCATACGGACTTCAACACCTTGGCGGGGCAATGTATGGGCAAATAAATTATACGTGCCACCGTATAACTGGCTGGTGCTGACAATGTTGTCGCCCACTTGGGTTAACGCTTGAATGGCATAGGTAATTGCCGCCATGCCTGATGCAACTGCCAGCGCACCAATGCCACCTTCTATCGCAGCCAAGCGTTGTTCAAGTACGCTGGTTGTCGGGTTCATAATGCGGGTGTAAATGTTACCGGCAACTTTTAAGTCGAACAGGTCGGCACCGTGTTGAGTATCATCAAAGGTGTACGATGTCGTTTGGTAAATGGGCACTGCTGCTGCTTTGGTGGTTGCTTCAGACTCGTAGCCATAATGTAATGCCAGTGATTCCAGTTTCATGTTTGCTGCAGACATAGCGCCTTCCTTAACTGTGTATATTCGAATGGATTAATGACCCAAAAGGGGCTCCGCAGTTGTTGATAATAGCAGCGGTTCTCTACACTAGCAATTAGCCATCTAGAAGTCTATTACTTAGTTGCAACAATACCTCACGACATGACTATTTTAACTGTCTGCCGCCATCTACCGCATAACTGCGACCAGTAACATAATGGCTGCCCAGTAGGTAGTCGACCAAAGAAATGATTTCATCATTACCGGCTTCTTTAGGCAACATCGCTTTAGCCAGTGCTTTGACTTTGTAGGCATCATCGTCATCTTGGTTAAATAAAATCATAGCAGGCGCAATGGAGTTAACTTTAACGTGCGGGGCTAACAAGCTCGCAAACGACAGACTCATGTTGTGAAGTGCGGCTTTGCTGGCGGCGTAGGCAATATGCTTTTTACTGCCTTTTTCGGCTACAAAGTCGGTAAGATGAATAATGTTACTGGCACCAATGTTATCGTCATTGGTTTTGGCGGCACTGATCAGCAATGGTGCTAACGCTAGGTTGATTTGATACGGCGCAGATACATGAATTTGCATCATCCGCATCATAGTCTCGCTCGGGCTTAAGCCATTGTTGTCGGGCAACCAGTCTGACGCATTATGAATAATGGTATCGAGGCGATCATGATGCTCATTGATATGCTCAATCAATGCATCGATTGCCACAGGATTAGTTAAGTCGCATGAATGTAAACTCGCCCCCAACTTTCCCAGCTGTTCAATACTGTCGTAGTGGGTGCGATAGGTACCAATGACCTGATGACCTTGGGCCAAATAATATTTAGCCAGGGCATAGCCAATGCGTTTACCTACGCCAGTGATCAGTATTGTACGTTCCATAATGCTCTCTTTATTTTAGCTCTGATACATTGAACTTTTATCATAAGCAAATTAGATGGTTATCTCAAAGAAAATGATCAATTGATGACTAAAAGTCATCTTAATGCCTAATGGTGACAAGTTATAGCTTGGTCATAAAAAAAATGACTTCAGTTACTTGAGGTAATTGAAGTCATTAGCCATTATTGATAACGGTTTATATCCTAAACGGAGGTCATTCCTAAGCTAAAAACTCAGCTCTTGTCGCTGGGTTGGCTTTAAAGCAGCCGCCAAGCGCTGTGGTTTGGGTGCTTGATGAGGTGTCCATTATGCCGCGTGATTTTACGCAGTAATGGGTGGCATTAATGCTCACTGCGACATCGTCGGTTTCCAGTAAGGTTTGCAGCGCCACTAAAATTTGCTGGGTTAGGCGTTCTTGCACTTGTGGTCTTTGAGCAAAAAATCGCACGATACGGTTAATTTTCGATAATCCAATAATATTGTCTTTTGGTATGTAGGCGACTTTGGCGAGCCCATCAATGGTAATAAAGTGATGTTCGCACGTGCTGACCACACTGATATCGCGGATCTTAACCATTTCTTCGACACCCATTTTATTCTTAATTTGGGTGATTTTAGGAAAATTAGCGTAATCGAGACCAGAAAAAATCTCGTTAACATACATTTTAGCAATGCGGTGCGGCGTTTCAGCCAAGCTGTCGTCGCTAAGATCGAGCCCTAACGTCGACACCACTTCAGTCATTAAGCCTTTAATGCGTTCATACTTTTGCTCACTGGTCATCTGGCTTGGTGCCAGTGGTGTTTCAAGTCCATGTGTGACTAGAGCTTGTTGAACTTTCAATGCTTCAGCAGACAACTCTGCGCGGGTTATGTCATTAATCATCATAATAATAACATCCTTAAATAATGGGTTAAGTTAGCTGTGATACTCTAAAGACAACGACACTGAATCGGCGAATCGCAATGCATGAGGTTTATCAATGGTGACTCTGGCTATGGTAACGGCTGGGTGTTCACGACAAATTTCTAATACGTCGGCAACCAGTTTTTCCAGTAATAAAAACCTACCCTCTTCAACATGCTGAATCACTTTTTTGGTGATGACCTTATAGTTTAGCGCATCGGCAACGTTATCGGTTTGAAACGATCGATCGGCTGGATAATGGATCTCAATATTAATCACCACATCTTGCTGCTTTTCGCGCTCGTCTTGGTTAAAACCAATAAAAGTACGTAAGCGTAAATTGGTGACCTTAATAATGGCTTGGCTTAATGGCATTATTGAGCCCTTGTGGTGTGTTTTGATTAGATACGCCAAGGTTGAATAAAAAGATCATAAACAGTCGTTTCGATCAGCAGCCCTATCTGGATAAAATTTCGATTGCTGTAAATGTAAACTGGCTAGGCTTGTGGTGCGTACAATACTCAATATACACATTTTGAATAATGAGGTTAATAATGGAACTGACTATTTTTTATGACGGCACTTGCCCGCTTTGCCTCAATGAAATGCAGCAATTAAAGCGCTACGACAGTTTAAACCGCATTGGCCTTGAAGATATTAATGCCGATGATATTAAGCTGCGCTTCCCTGATTTAGATGTGGTGCGCGCTAATACTGTTTTACATGGACTTCAAGCGGATGGCAGCTGGCTTTATGGCTTAGATGTTACCGCCAAAGCATGGGGGATGATGGGTAAGCACCGTTGGATAAAACTGTTGCGCATGCCTGTTATCAAACCCATAGCCGATGTGGCTTATTTGGCCTTTGCTCGTAATCGCTACCGGGTATCTTACCTACTCACGGGTCAAAAGCGTTGTAGTAACGGCACTTGTAACATCAAATAAGGGCAAGCGGCATGAGCGATCCAACTTCAGCAGAAACCTTAATTGTTATTGGTGCCTCATCGGCCATTGCCCGAGCGTTTATCAACCAAGCTGTAGTGGATCAAGGCCAAGAGGTACCGTTAAGTATCATTTCGATTAGCCGTCAGTCGGCTTTGGCTTTACCACAGCACAGCGCCAACATTACTCAGCAGCATTTTTGTTGTGATTACCAACAAGCTTCTATTATTGAGTGTGTTAACAACATCAGTTTAGTTGCCGGTAAAGTCACTCGAGTGGTGATGTGCAATGGTATTTTGCATTCCAAAACGCCGCTATCGCCAACTGAACAACCCAAAAACTCAAACCTGATGCCCGAAAAACGCATTGAAGACATTAACAGTGATGCATTGCAGCAATTGTTTTATGCCAACAGTATTGTGCCCATGCTGTGGCTAAGCGCACTGACAGCGTTATTGTCGCAAGCAAACCATAACGTAGCCGCTGACAAAAAGTGCGTGATCAGTATTTTAAGCGCCCGAGTTGGCAGCATTTCAGATAATCGTTTAGGCGGTTGGTATGGCTATCGCGCCTCGAAAGCGGCATTAAACATGTTGATCAAAACCACTGCCGTAGAATATGCAAGGCGACTGAAACGAGTCAAGCTCATCGCGTTTCATCCCGGCACCACTGACACGCCATTATCTAAACCGTTTCAGGCCAATGTGCCAGCAGGCAAGTTATTCACCCCAGAATTTGTCGCCAGCCAGTTAACGGCGATCATGGCTGATATTGAGCCCGACGGCGAAGCCAGTTATCTTGATTGGCAAGGTAAAGAAATAAATTGGTGATGATGAATGAAGATGCTAGATGCTAGATGCTAGATGCTAGATGCTAGATGCTAGATGCTAGATGCTAGGCATTATAAACAAAAAAACGCGAAGCATTGGCTTCGCGTTTTTAGTACATCGATTCAGTTAATTATTTAACAAATTCAACGCCTAATTTGATATCACCTTTAAGGGTGTCTAACATTGCATCACGAGCGTTAGCTTCAAATGCACTAATTTCACCGTAAGGTAATACTTTTTCTACGCCGTTTTTGCCAAGAAGGATTGGCTGGGCGAAGAATGTAGCGTGCTCACTGCCGCCGTCAATATAGGCACATTCAACGATGTTGGCTTCGCCTTGAAGACCGCGTACCAATGATAAACCAAAACGACAAGCTGCTTGGCCCATTGATAATGTTGCGCTACCACCACCGGCTTTAGCTTCAACCACTTCAGTACCCGCGTTTTGAATGCGAGTGGTCATTGCTGCCACTTCTTTGTCAGTGAACGTCACGCCTTCAACTTGAGAAAGTAAAGGCAGAATAGTCACGCCGCTGTGTCCGCCAATAACGTTCACTTTAACGTCAGCAACGTTTAAGCCTTTAAGCTCTGCGATGAAGGTTTCACTGCGGATAACGTCAAGAGTCGTGATACCAAATAAACGGTTTTTGTCGTAAACACCGGCATTTTTCAATACTTCAGCAGCAATCGCAACCGTTGTGTTAACTGGGTTAGTAATAATACCCACTAAGGCTTTAGGACAAGTTAGCGCCACTTTTTCCATTAGGTTACGCACGATCCCAGCGTTGATATTGAATAGATCTGAACGATCCATACCAGGCTTACGCGCAATACCCGCAGACATTAAGACTACGTCAGCATCCAATAATGCAGGTGTTGGATCTTCACCAGCAAAACCTTTTACTTCTACGTCGGTTGGGATGTGACTTAAGTCAACCGCAACACCAGGAGTAACCGGAGCGATGTCATACAGAGACAACTTTGAGCCCGCAGGCAGTTGAGTTTTTAACAGTAAAGCTAGAGCCTGGCCGATACCACCAGCAGCACCCAATACAGCAACTTTCATAATTATCTCCATCAATTTATGCAGTTTGTGACATTGATCTACATTGTCGTGGC
Organism: Shewanella sp. S1-49-MNA-CIBAN-0167; assembly: GCF_040310145.1. Lineage (NCBI taxonomy): Bacteria > Pseudomonadati > Pseudomonadota > Gammaproteobacteria > Alteromonadales > Shewanellaceae > Shewanella > Shewanella sp. S1-49-MNA-CIBAN-0167. The sequence continues at coordinate 84,970 of NZ_JBEOPO010000004.1, forward strand.
GTCACATTACTGCATCGTCACAGTAATTTCAATTATACGTTAGTGGACAGTCATAAATAAGTAAGCGCTAATCCACAGTTTAATTGGGGGAAACGGACATCTTGCTGCAATTTATACCTAAAAATATCATAAAACCGCTCCAAAGAAGGATTATTATTGATCATTTTCAGGCACATCTTGTCAATCTAATGATGTTCAATATCGACTAGCTACAACAGAAACATGTTCGATTACCTCGCTCAAATAGCGGCTATAACTGCATATGAACCTCTTGTGTTGTTTGTTTTACTGTTTTAACGTTATGAGCAAACCGCTCATTTGTACTGGTTTAATGACATTAGCGCTACCATGAACGCAGGCGCTATATACCATAAAATAAGATAATTAGCGTACACTTAGGCTGCCACTGGCAGCATTAACTTATTCACCTACGCTGCCATCACTAACTGATACGATGCAGTTGTAATTGCCCTTTTAATGTGAGAATTCGATGATAATAAGAATAGGCCAACAGGCCGACCAGCAAGCGTTAGTTCAATTTAATCAAGCCATGGCAATGGAAACAGAGAACCTTGAATTAGATGCCAAGCAGTTAACCCGCGGTGTTGAAGGGTTGCTGACCCACCCTGAACGTGGGGTATATTTAGTCGCTGAAGTTGACGGTGAAATTGCCGGCTCACTCATGGTGACCTACGAGTGGAGTGATTGGCGCGCAAATAACTATTACTGGATCCAAAGTGTGTATATACGCCCACACAATCGTCGCCAAGGGATTTATGGCAAACTTTATCAAGCCGTAAAAGACTTAGCCGCAGACAATGGCGGTACTGCGAGCTTCCGTTTATATGTTGAGCATGATAATAAAATAGCCCAACAAACCTATGAATCCTTAGGCATGGAACAGAGCCATTATTTAATGTACGAAGAAAATACCAAGCAATCGTAAGTGATCATAAGTGGTATACAAAAAGCCGGAACAATCCGGCTTTTTTGTGGTTATTTTTCAAGGAATCTAAGGCGTTCAAGGGAGAGTTGCGACAATAACTAGCCTGTGCGCAACGCAAGAATTTTACTGATATCCAGTGGCGCGCTAAATTGGCTGAACCCTTTGTGCTGTTGATCAATCGCATGGATCGACATTCTGTCTGCCAATTCATTACCTTCAATCCCAATATGGGCAGCGACATGTTGCAGCACCAAATCCGCTTTCATTGCTTCATATAGCGCATGAGCCGGTTTGATGATCTCAAGGTTGGCTATTTCACCGCTTTTTCGAGTCCAGTTTTTAGCTTTCCAACCGTATGCCCACTCACAGACACATTTAATCGAGTACTGGGAGTCGCTCATGATTTGCACGGTTTCGCCCGCGTCTAGGACTTTTTTAGCCACCAATAATGCCTGATGCAGCGCGTTGAGCTCGGCGGTGTTATTGGTGCCATTAGGATTAAACAATCCAAACCATAACTCGCTTAACTCGCCTTTACGGTATATCGCCATCCCCGACCCGGCTTTACCAGGATTAGGTTCACAACCGCCGTCGGTATAAATCACCACATCAAATTGGCTTAATACTGCTTGATTAGCGCCAAGGCTTTTGGTTGATGTGCTAGCCCCAGCAGGCTTTACGGTTGATGAACGGCTTGTCGTCTTGGCTGAGGTACTTTTGCCGATACTGCTTGCAGGAGATTGAGCAAATGCCGCTTTAGCTTCCGCTTCTGTGGCAAAGGATTTGTATTTGGCTTGCGGATATTTATCAACTGAGCGCTTAGTGACATCCCAGCTGGTAAAAATGCCGGTTTCTCGTCCTGCCCATACTACATAAAACTTCTTTGCCATGATTAATTCTTACTTCAACAATGCTAGCGTCACGAATAACGTGATTGCATCATGCCATGATTAAACCTGGCTTTAAAACAAAAAACCATCTAGATCATTACAGTTGCAGTTAACTTGAGCTGCTTGATAAAATAAAAGCCTATTGGGGCTTGCGTTAGTTAAGGGTCAGTGGGCCATTAATATCATGATAATTGACACTGCCTGAGCCAGAATTGACTATGGTTAACCCATTGGTGTTAGCAACCTCAATGCCGCCGGAGCCATCTTTAATCGCAACGATACCCTGCACTTGGTTAACCTTGATAGAGCCTGACCCATCTTCAATACTGACATCGCCAATAACATGGTTAATGCGAATAGATCCCGAACCATCTTGCACATCGATCGCCCCTGACGCTTGATCAATATCAACAGATCCTGAACCATCAACTAATACCAATTTGCCAATGTGGTTCATCACAATACTGCCCGAACCGTCGGTTAACTCGATATCTGCACTGACGTCATCAACTTGGATAGAGCCTGAACCGTCGTTAATGTCTAGGGCTAAGGTTGACGGTACTTTGACCAATAGATCGATAAAGGGGGACTCACCTAATAAATGCTCAGTGTGTATTTCTGATAACAAATAGGCTTTATCACCTTTACGGGTCAAACTGAGTTTAATGTTAATGTCATCTTGATCTAATGACTGGGTATAGATGTCAGCATGTATCACCACTTCAGTTAAGCCTTGTACGCCGATAATCGTTAACTTACCTGCACCCGTATTGGCAACTAACTGCGTTAATGATCCAGCATCAAGATTCAATTGCTGCTGTACCAAGTTAAGATCTGTCTGAGTTTGCGCAGAGGTTTGTGATGACGAAAACACCGACTCAGCTTCGCCTTGTGACGCACCGAACAGCGTCGCCCCTAAAATAAGCCCGACGGTGACACTAATGGTTGCGATACGAATAGACATATGAGTAATTCCCTTTATGAAGATATAAATAAGCTTAGCTCACTACACCAATGTTATTAACATGAGTTAACGCTTGTTGGTAAGCGTTAGCGGCAATTAACAATGATTTAGCAGGTTTTATACCAACTCTACAAAGTCTTTATTTACAGTAACTTAAACTTAATCGTCATTAAAAAAAGTGGTTCATTAAACCAAAAAGAACTAAAATATCATACAATGTGGTTAACTTTACCACTGTGATTGTCACGGTTAACTCAAACAAAAAAGAAAAATAGCCCTATGCCAACATCTCCAGCGATATCGCAAACGTTAACTATCATTGTGGGTTCAACCAACCCGGTTAAAATAAGTGCAGCACAACACGCCATTGGACAATATTTCCCTGATGTTCAAATCCATTGTCGCGGCATGCATGCGCCATCATTAGTGGCAGAGCAACCCATGAGCGAAGCAGAAACTAAACTGGGGGCCATTAACCGCGCCAAGTTTTGCCAAGCCAATGCAAAAACGGCAAATCAACAGGCTGACTTTTATGTGGCGATGGAAGGCGGTGTAGATCCTTTTGAGCACGGCCCCGCCACTTTTGCTTATATGGCCATTATCCATAACGACACATTATCTGTCGGTCGCAGCGCCAACTTACCGCTACCGCAAACCATTTTTAACGCTTTACAAGCAGGTGAAGAACTGGGCAAAGTGATGGACAGAGTCTTTAACACCAACAACATTAAACAAAAAGGTGGCGCGATTGGTTTGCTCACCCAAGGTTTAGCCAGCCGTGAAAGCATTTATACCCAAGCATTAGTGCTGGCAATGGCTCCTTTTATCAATGCGGAATTATTTAATGACTAGACCAACCACAATGCCATTCACCTTAGACAACGGGGCAATAATCCGCCCACTACAAGCTCAAGACAATGCTGCATTGGCGACGATGATCCGTGAAGTGTCAGCAGAATATGGCTTAACTGCGGATAGAGGGTTTAGCGTTGCCGATAAGACGCTTGACTGTTTAAGTGAGGTATATCAAGCGCAAGGCTCACAATACTGGGTAATAGAATACCAAGGCAAAGTCGTTGGCGGCGCAGGTGTTGCCCCATTACCAGCCAATGATGGTGTGTGTGAATTACAGAAAATGTATTTTGCTAACACAATACGTGGCCAAGGTTTGGCGAAAAGATTATCGGCACTATGTGTTGAGTATGCCAAACAGCAAGGCTACCAGTCGATGTACCTCGAAACCACCGCTATATTAGTTGAAGCACTGGCCTTATATGAAAAATTAGGTTTCGTTCGATGCCAGCATTTAGGTGAAACAGGTCACGACGCCTGTGAAATCGCCATGACAAAAACACTGTAATAACGCTAAATAGGCATTAAACAAACGTATTTGCACGTTTTTTGCTCACTCTTTCTTTGTACTGTCTTATAGCGCTTTGCAAGGATGCAAAAGCTTGCTAGCCTCAGATCAAGCACATTCCATAGGAGGATGATAATGGAATACCAACGTATCGCGCATTCTAGCCTTGAGGTCAGTAAAATTTGCCTCGGCACCATGACTTGGGGTGAACAAAATTCCCAAGCCGAAGCTTTTGCTCAACTCGATTATGCTATTGGTCAAGGCGTTAACTTTATTGATACCGCTGAAATGTACCCTGTGCCACCCAAAGCTGAAACTCAGGGCGACACCGAACGAATTTTAGGTAACTACCTCAAAGCCCAAGGCAACCGCGATAATTTAGTTATTGCGACTAAAATCGCCGCGCCTGGTGGTAAAGGTGATTACATACGCAGCGATATGGCGCTCGATTGGCGTAATATCCATCAAGCCGTTGACGACTCATTATCACGCTTACAAATCGACACTATCGATTTGTATCAAGTGCATTGGCCCGATAGAAACACCAACTTTTTCGGCGAAATGATGTATGAGCATGACGACGAAGAACATTACACCCCTATTTTAGACACCCTTGAAGCCTTAGCCGAAATTATTAAACAAGGTAAAGTGCGTTATATCGGTATTTCTAATGAAACCCCTTGGGGATTTATGAAATACCTAAAATTAGCCGAACAGCACGATTTGCCGCGCATTATTAGCGTGCAAAATCCGTACAACTTGCTTAATCGCAGCTACGAAATCGCCATGTCTGAAATCAGCTATCGTGAAGATGTGCCGTTATTAGCTTATTCGCCGTTAGCCTTTGGCGCGTTAACCGGTAAATATGAAAATAATCAGTGGCCAGAAGGCGCACGCTTAACCGTATTTAAACGCTTTGCCCGCTATAACAGTACGCCAATGGCCCTTGAAGCAACTCAGGCTTATATCGATTTAGCCCGTGAGTTTAGTTTATCTCCGACCGAAATGGCCTTAGCGTTTGTTAATAGCCGCAAATTCGTCGCCTCTAACATTATTGGCGCCACTGATTTACATCAGCTAAAACAAAATATCGACAGCCACAAAGTCAGTTTATCTGCCGAGCTGATGCTAAGAATTAATCAATTGTCGGCGCTATATCGTTTTCCTTGTCCCTAGGCAAATGACATAACCGCTTAACAAATACGCTAATTGCCACAAACCCTTGCAATGGGCATCAAGATCAATGAAGATCTTGATGCCTTTTCTTTTCAGTATAGAAACCCTTATTTTATGAAGCCTGCATCGTCAACACCGTCTGCCGTTTTATTTGATCATCAAGCGATACGCGATCAATTTCCAGCGCTAAAACAGACCATTGGCGATTATCCTTTGTGCTACTTAGACACCGCAGCGACCAGCCAAAAGCCACAAGCTGTGATTGACGCAATGACCGAGTACTACCAACTCAATAATGCCAATGTGCACCGAGCGGCCCATCAACTGTCAGCCCGGGCGACTCAGCAATATGAAGCGGTTCGTCAACAAGTGGCTGAATTTATAAATGCCCAACGTCAAGACGAGATTATTTTTACCCATGGCACCACTGAATCGATCAATATGGTGGCCTATGGACTCACCTCGCAACTCAAACCCAATGATGTCATCCTAGTTGATACCGCGGCTCACCACGCCAATATTGTGCCTTGGCAAGAACTGGCAAAACGTACTGGCGCGGTGATAACCCCCATCCCACTGACAGCAGACGCGCAACTGGATATGGCGGCTTTTGACCGATTATTAACGCTTAAGCCTAAAATGGTTGCCATATGTCATGTGTCAAATGCATTAGGGACAGTCAATTGCGTCGAAGAACTGGTTGCAAAAGCCAAAGCCGTTGGCGCGTTAACCTTAGTGGACGGTGCCCAGGCCATAGCCCATTTATCCGTTGATGTGCAAAAAATTGATTGTGACTTTTATGTGTTTTCGGGCCATAAAATGTACGGGCCAACAGGCGTGGGAATTTTATATGGTCGATATCAACAATTAGACCAACTAACGCCAATGCTCACTGGCGGCGAGATGATCAAAACCGTCAGTTTTGCGTATACTGAATATGGGCCATTACCTAATCGCCTTGAAGCTGGCACCCCCGCTATCGCAGAAGTTATTGGTCTCGGGGCTGCTATCCGTTTTTTACAACAATTGCCCCGCGAGCAATTATGGGTCCACGAACAACAATTGATCCAGTATTTACAACAGCAGTTGCAACAGCTTGGCGATATTGAATTGTATGGCATTGCCAACGACAAAAACGCGACCAATATTGCTGCGGTGGCCTTTAATATTAAGGGTGAACACCACCAAGATGTGGGAATTTTACTGGATCAACAAGCGATTGCTGTACGCTGTGGTCATCACTGTGCCATGCCATTAATGGCTAGCCTTAATTTAGGCGGGTGTTGCCGTGCATCGATTGGCATCTATACTAATAAGCAAGATGTTGATCAATTTATTCATGCACTTAATGCCGTAAAAGAGTTATTGTTATAGTTCCAAAGCACAACACGATGATCCAAATGCATTTTTTATCTACCGCTGAGGTTAATTGAATTACCATGTTAAACCCAAGCGCCACACCTTCACCGCTGTTATTTTTGCCTTTATCGGATGAGTTAATTGAAGCGGTTAACCTCATTGAACAAGCCAATAACTGGCAAGATAAGTATCGCCAGATTATGCTACTCGGTAAGTTAATACCGCCATTGGCTGCAGAATTTAAGCACGCGGATGCACAAGTAAAAGGCTGCGAAAGCCAAGCATGGCTCTATCATCACCGCTTAAATGGGCAACATTTTTATCTAGCCGATAGTGATGCTCGTATTGTAAAAGGCTTAATTGGATTATTACTGGCCAACTGCCAAGGTAAAACCACTGAGCAAATACACCAATTTGATGTGAAACAGTATTTTGACCGCCTTGGATTAAGTGGCCAACTAAGTCCATCTCGTACCAATGGTTTAACTGCGTTAGCGCAAGCCATCGTTGCCTATACACATGATGTTAGTACCTGAAACACTGTCCAACACTAAGGAATAATAATGACTCAAAAAGTCTGTAACCAAGCTCGCCGTCATATCTTAAAAGGCCTTGGAGCAGCCACATTATTAAGCCCTTTAAGCTCGCTTCCAGCATGGGCAGTTGAATCACGTCGTTTGTACATCGATGGTTTATCGTTTTTACCCACCGACATCAATGATGTTAAAGCCTCAAAGCTCGATGCCTTTATTGCCGATATTTCAGGGATTGATAAGATTGAGCAAGCGGATGGCACCATAAATTATAAACGCACTTATCAAGCCTGCATCAATAGCATTAAGCAAGCGGCTAACTCGGTCATTGCCAATCCAGACGTGTATCTGCAAGGGCTGACGGGGGCAGACATTAACAAGGCAAGAGCACAGCAACAAACCGCGGTGTTTTTTCAAATTCAAGGCGCCGACTGTGTGGAAGATGACGGAGCAAACAATGAGTGGCCACTGTTAGACAGTTTGCATCAGCAGGGTTTACGCGTGCTGCAGCTAACCCACCATTATGGTAATCGCTATGCGGGTGGCGCATTAGATAATAACGGCTTAAAGAGTTTAAATCCCCCGTTAACCACCGCAGGGCAATCACTAATAGACGAGTTAAATCGTAAAAATATCCTGATCGATGTGAGTCACTCCAGCGCCCAAACAGCCCTTGATACAGCAAAAGCCAGTCGGTCTCCTATTGTGCAAAGCCATGGTGCTGCGCGCGCTATTGTAAACAATGCCCGTTGCTCACCCGATGAAGTGATCCGCGCTATTGGCGATAGCGGCGGCGTGTTTGGGGTATTTATGATGAGCTTTTGGCTGACTAACCAGCCGACACCCACAATTGAAGACTACATCAGGCAACTCGGTTATATTGCCAAAGTGGGCGGTGTCAATAGCGTTGCGATAGCCAATGACTTTCCACTTCGTGGTCAAGAAAATCTATTAGCGTTAGATAACAATAACAGCGAAGGCATAAAAGAATACCTTCCATGGTGGCACCGATTAGAAGAACAGAATGTGTTAGGTTTTGACGTTGAGCCCAAGCATGTAGTTATTCCTGAATTCAACAGCATCGACCGCATGAGCCGTATTGACGACGCCTTGAAAAAAGCTCGTTTCAAATCGACCGATCGCGATCGTTTTATGGGTGAAAACTGGCAGCGAGTGCTCAAGCAGGTATTGGTATAAATCTAATATTAAGTTACTTAAAAGCTGAACATTAAGCTCAGCTTTTAAGTGATTGATTCTAAAATTGATAACCACTACATCAAATTTAGATTACCATTTATATACAATACTAAAGCAGATCATTCTGATATTTATAAAAAATACTATTTTCAACAATATTTTTTATCTCTGCATTTAACTCTTTATCTGTTGGTTTACGATTTAATGCATCTTGCTGGTCAAAATAGTTAAATAATTCAATCCGAGTATTTGAAGCTCTCTTCTGGCAAAAACGCTCCGACTCTACCCAAATCGTTGGACTGCCTCGAGCTGGAGAATCATACCAATAACAATGCGTATAACCATTTATTCTGAGGTGTGAATCAAGCCAAAAACCATAAACACTACAAGTCAAAATCCAAGCAACTAATCCAAATCCAGCTGCTTTAACAAGCCAAATTTGCGCTTGAATAGTCAGTTTATTCACTAATCTTAGGTACATTAAATAAGAAAAAACAATAAGAAATGGCACTACCCAAAACGCACCAATAGCAAAGCTTCTATGCCCGATATAAATAGCCTTTTCATTAATCTTTTCTAAAACACTATATTCTTCTATAAATCCTAAAAAAGTACCATAAACACCAAAAAAACATAAGATAACAAAAAATACAGCTAAGACTTTATGCCTTTTTTTATCACTATATTCATCGTGAATAATATCTGACTTATCACTCATTTTAGGCTTCCATGAAAATAAGGGATCCCAAATAATTTATGTAAAAAACGTATAGGGTCATGATTATAATCATCGATTAAACGATTAGTCTCAGCGCTCAACCTTTCCCCATTATTAATAAGATTTTTTTCAGCCAATAACAATGATTGACTTATTTTATCTGACCAATACTCAGTGTCTATAAATAAATTAGTCACGAAAGCCAGAACCACACCTACGATGACAATTACTACCATTGAACCAATAGTTAATGAAGCTGCTGTACCGGCTATACCTATCGCAGCCCAAGTAATCAATGAACTAGCAGAGACAATTGCAATATCAACGGCCATTCCACCAACAAAATGACGCCAAGTTTTGGTATCATTCATCATTTGCTCTAAAGAGTAAAATGCACCTGAAATCAGTATGGTAAGAATACTACCCTGAGTAATAGATTTTAAAGCACCCAATTTACCAATCCCCAATGAAATAACTTTGGGATTGTTAGCCAAATAACGACTGCCGGTTAAATCTCTCCTTAAACGAGCATACCCTTGAAAAACAACGTAAGGTTGACCTGAATAGGTCACAGTCTTAAAAGCACTAAAGGCACTCCCACCTCGTTTCATCTCAATAGCCAGTGCACTCAGGGCGACTATATCTGTCATCAAGGGGATCAATCCACTACCAGTTTTTATTTTAGCATTATGCTTATCCCAAAATTGCTTACCAATAAGCGAGGACTGGGAAATAACTATACCCAGATCCTCAATAGCATCAGCCCTAGTCATACCTTGTTTTTGTTTATGACTAATATAAAGTTCGATAAACTCAGCCGAGTTCATTTGTACCAGTTGGTATTCATTTTCAGAAAGTGCTTTAGCAAGCTTTTTCTTTCTTTGATAATCATTGATCGCACGATTGGCATAAGCAGACATGTAATATCCTTATTTTAATTAACTCCTTTAGAACGATATTGTATCTTAGATTAGGTAAAGTTTAATCTACCCCAAATAGCTAGTTAAACTAACCAATACACCTTATATAATGTGCTGAGAAATTTCTCTAAATGAAAGTCTATCACTCAGTAACTTCATAACGGTTATAGTTGCGATGACATAAAACTAAAAGGGCTGATGTTATATAGCACATCAGCCCTTTTATTATTCTCGATTTAATTGTCGATTTAGTGCCGTTTAAATTCCTGCACCAGCGATTTCTCTCGGTGGGTTAAGCACCTCAATCGCTTTTAAGTAAGCCAGTAAACCATTCACCTGAGTATCGAGATCACCTTTACTGGTATCTATGGTTAACTCTGCAGATTCTGGCACTTCGTAAGGTGATGAAATGCCAGTAAAGTTGCTAATTTCTCCCTTTCGAGCTTTGGCATACAAGCCTTTGGTGTCGCGCGATTCGCACACGCTCAATGGCGTAGACACATGTACTTCAACAAATTGTCCTTGTGGGAATAACGCCCTGACGCGATCACGTTCTTCGCGGGTCGGTGAAATAAACGCCGACAACACCACTAAGCCTGAATCAACCATTAATTTAGCCACTTCACCGACACGACGTAAATTTTCATCGCGATCTTCAAGGCTAAAGCCTAAATCTTTACACAGACCATGACGAACATTATCACCATCAAGTAAATAAGTATGAAAACCGTATTCAAATAACGCCCGCTCTAATGCACCTGCAAGGGTTGATTTACCTGAGCCTGATAGCCCGGTAAACCATAATAATACCGGACTTTGGCCTTTTTGGGCGCCACGGGCAGCTTGGTCAATGGCATGTTGATGCCAAACAATATTGCTCATCACTACTCCTATAGAGTGGTTATTACACCACACTAAAATTCTTTGTTAAAACGGGAAAAAATACGGGATCGAAAAAATAACCACTAAGGAATACACTATTGATAACGGTAAACCTAAGCGAACAAAGTCGCTTAATTTATAATTACCGGCATTAAATACCATTAGGTTAGTTTGATAGCCGTAAGGCGATATAAAGCTCGCACTTGCCCCAAATACCACCGCCATAATAAACGGACGAGGATCCGCGCCAAAGCTGGTGGCAACCGCGTAAGCTACCGGAAATGCAAGTGCGGCGGCGGCGTTGTTGGTAATTAACTCGGTAACAATTAAGGTAATGAGATAAATCCCAACAAAGGCGGCAAACACACCATAACCATTAAAAAGACTTAACAACGCTTGCGCCATGATGTCTGCTAGGCCGGTTGTGACCATTAAGTTAGCTAAGCCTAAGGCACTTCCTACGATAACCACCAGTTCTAACGGAAAGCGACGTTTAAGCTCACTTAAGGTTATCGCGCCAATCGCCACATAGCTGAGTAACAATAAAACTAAGCCTTTGGCTAATGGTAATACATCGAAAATGCTCGCCAAAATGGTTAATGCAAACCCAACAAGCACCCAGCTACCGCGTTTTTCATCTAAACGGACACTTAACTCTAAGCCACTGATAGCCGCAAAGTCGGTGGTTAAATTAGGACATTTAGAAAAACGGTCGCCTGGGGTGAGCAGTAATACGTCACCGGGTTGTAACACCACATCGCCTAGTCCACCTTTTAACGGTAGATGACCTCGACGAATAGCCATCACGGCAGCATCAAAGACTTCACGAAAGCGCGAATCTTTTAAGCTTGTGCCCACTAAACTTGATGATGGCGCTAGCACGGCTTCAACCAGATTTTGACCTTTTGCGTGCTGCTTACCAAACCATTCTAAACCGTCAAACTGATGTAACAGCTCAACCGACTCAACCGCACCGCTAAAACGTAAAACGTCATCGGCTTGCAGCACCATTTGCGGCGGCACTGGACAGATACGGATCCCACTGCGCTCTAACTCAACTAAATACAGTTTTTTAAGTGCCCGCAAACGGTTATCTATCACGCTCTTACCCACCAGGGTAGAGGTTTTGGCCACATGAGCTTCCAATAGATAAGGTAAAGACTCATCTTCGGATTCTTCACGTCTATCGGGTAAAAAGTTAGCCATGATGGTTAACACAACTAAACCACTTATGACCACTAATGCGCCGACTTGTGAAAACTCAAAAAAACCTAAAGGCTCAAGGCCCGCATTTTCAACAAAAGAGTTAACAATTAGACTCGTAGAGGTGCCAATTAGGGTTAATGTGCCGCCCAAAATTGCCGCGTAGTTTAATGGCAATAACAACTTAGAAGGCGCATGTGCTTGATTACGGCGCACCACACCGATTAACGAGGCGACGACCGCAGTATTATTGGTAAACGATGACAATAAGGCTGTCGATATACCTAACTTCGCTAATGTGGAAAATAACGAGCCTTTGCCAATGACTTGGCTTAATTTGCCCAGTAATGAGGTTTTCTCAAGTGCTGTGGCCGCCAGTACTAACAGCACTAAAGTGATCAGTCCGTTATTAGTAAAGCTGCCAAGTGCTACATTTAAGTCAACTAGCCCAAGGATATAACAAATTAACGAAGCGAAAAAAAACATGGCGGCCGGTTTTGCAAGCCCAGCAAGAAGCCCACCGACCAGCGCTAACAAGATAATCGCTAACAACCATATTTCGCTCATTAATTATTTTCCAAGTACGCTGATATCGCGCGCATTCCAATGCGGATAATGCTTACGCACTAACGCATTAAATTCGACTTCAAATGCACTAAACTCAGTGTTGGTTTGCTTGTCACCCTGATGACCACTGACGACCATAGCGGCAGCAACAGTGGCATTGGACAAACGATCAATTAAAATCATTCCACCGGTATCACGTACTAAGCTATAGGCATCTAACACAACCGATTCGGTTAAATCTAACTTAACCCGAGCGATGGTATTTAGGCTTAATGTGCTTGCTGCGCTGCGCTCAAGCGTATTGACATCGGTAATGTATTCAATTGCGCTTACCACCGCTTGGGTTTTCTTACCCGCCACTTTCACATCATATAACTGACCGATTTGTAATGGCTTTTCATCCATCCACACTAGGTCCGCTACTATGTGGTTAGCCATTTCTGGCGCGGTCGCCGGGTGAGCCAATAAATCACCACGTGAAATATCAATCTCATCTTCAAGGGTAATGGTGATTGCTTGACCTGCTACGGCTTCGGGTAAATCACCGTCAAAGGTGACAATACGTTCAATTTTACTGCGCTTGCCCGATGGCAATGCGACTAATTCGTCACCCACTTTAATGATGCCTGACGCTAACGTGCCAGAGAAACCACGAAAATCTAAGTTAGGTCGTAATACGTACTGCACCGGAAAACGTACCGGTAGCTCGCTCAGTTCACGCTGTGTATCGATAGTTTCAAGCAGCTCAAGTAATGTGCCACCTTGATACCAATCACATTGAGTACTAGGGTTGACCACGTTATCACCATTTAAGGCCGACAAGGGCACATAGTGAATATCTAAATCACCAAAGTCTTTCACAAAATCAGTAAAATCAGCTTGGATTTGGTCAAACACCGTTTGATCAAAGCCAACCAAGTCCATCTTATTCACGGCTACGACAAAGTGACGTAAACCTAATAATGAGGCAATAAACGCATGGCGTTTAGTTTGGGTTTGCACCCCATAACGCGCATCAACCAAAATGACCGCTAAATCACAGTTTGACGCACCCGTTGCCATGTTACGCGTGTATTGTTCATGGCCAGGGGTATCAGCAATAATAAACTTACGTTTTTCACTGGAAAAATAACGATAAGCCACATCGATAGTAATGCCCTGCTCACGCTCAGCTTGTAAACCATCTACCAATAGCGCAAGGTCAATGGCTTCGCCAGTGGTGCCCATTTTAGCGCTATCACTTTTTAAGCTTGCGAGCTGATCTTCATAAATTTGCGCGCTGTCATGCAATAAACGCCCAATAAGGGTACTTTTACCATCATCGACACTGCCACAGGTTAAAAAACGCAATAAGCCTTTATTTTGTTGTAATGCCAAATATTCTTTTACACCGTGCAGCTGGATCTCTGCGGCCATACGGTCGGTATTCTTTGTTGCTTGGTCCATAATCTTTCTCACTCAAATTCGTTCGCATGCTGGGTCGATAAAACAACCATATTCAATTGCTTAGAAATAGCCTTGACGCTTTTTCTCCTCCATTGAAGCACTTTGGTCTGAATCAATTAAGCGACCTTGACGTTCACTTGAGCGAGTTAACAGCATCTCTTCAATAATTTTTTCTAAGCTATCGGCTTCTGATGGCATCGCCGCCGTTAGTGGATAACAACCTAAGGTTCTAAAACGAACCCGCTCAACCGATTCAACATCGCCGGATTCGATTGGCATACGATCATCATCTTTTAAGATCAGCTGGCCGCCTTTGTTCACCACGGTGCGAGGGGCTGCAAAATATAACGGTACGATTTCGATATTCTCTTGGTAGATATACTGCCAAATATCAAGCTCAGTCCAGTTAGATAATGGGAACACCCGAATGCTTTCGCCTTTATTTACCGCGCCGTTATAGGTGCGCCATAATTCTGGACGTTGGTTTTTAGGATCCCAGCGGTGGTGCTTATCACGGAACGAATACACCCGCTCTTTGGCACGGGATTTTTCTTCATCTCGACGTGCGCCACCAAAAGCGGCATCAAATCCATATTGATTTAAGGCTTGCTTTAGCGCTTGGGTTTTCATGATGTCGGTATGTTTAGCACTACCATGGGTAAATGGACCAACACCTTGTTCAACGCCTTCTTGGTTAGTGTGAGTCAGTAGTTCAAAACCAAATGCTTTAGCTTGCGCATCACGAAAAGCGATCATCTCTTTGAATTTCCACCCCGTATTGACATGCAATAATGGGAATGGAATTTTGCCGGGGTAAAATGCTTTGCGCGCAAGATGCAGCATAACAGATGAGTCTTTACCAATAGAATAAAGCATCACAGGGTTACCAAACTCAGCTGCAACTTCACGGATGATCTGGATGCTCTCTGCTTCCAGTTGTTGTAAATGGCTTAACGAACGGCCTGCCATGATGATTCTCCATTAGCTAATATTGCTGCATCGCAGCGGGTTAAATTAATCGACTACAGCGCTTTAGCGACTGTGTCTAAATCTGTTTTTTGTTGCGCAGTGACGGGATCAAACCAATTCAAGCTCTCCGCTAATTCAACAACTTCACCGATAATCATCAGCGCAGGCATCTGCAAAGCAGGATCTGCGGCTAATTGAGCCAGTTCACCTAACTTACCCATAAACCGCTGTTGTGATGAGGTGGTTGCGTTAGACACGATTGCCACGGGCGTCTCAGCACTACGACCAGCATTGATCAAACCCTCACTGATAATATTGGCGTTTAATATGCCCATATAGACCACTAAGGTATTGTTGGAATTAGCATAACCGTGCCAATCCATAGGGCGACTCGCTAACTGGCAGTGACCTGTAATAAAGGTGACACCTTGAGCATAATCACGATGCGTTAGCGGAATACCAGCATAAGCCGACGTACCGCTGGCGGCGGTAATGCCAGGAACTACTTCAAAAGCAATACCCGCTGCGACTAAGATTTGTAACTCTTCGCCGCCCCTGCCAAAAATAAACGGATCGCCACCTTTTAAGCGCACTACATTTCTACGGGTGAATGCTTTGGTCACCAACAACTGATTAATTTCATCTTGGGCTGCGCTGTGTTTACCTGCGCGCTTACCCACGGCAATTTTTTCAGCATGACTGGGGATTAAATCTAAAATATCTTGGCTGACTAATGCGTCATATAACACTGCATCGGCATTCTTTAGGATGCGATAGGCTTTTAGTGTTAGCAGCTCAACGTCGCCAGGACCTGCGCCGACTAACCACACTTTGCCTTTGGCTTGTTGCCCCGGCATCGATACTAATTCCATCACATTAACCTTAAGATATTTGACCATATACAAATATAGCGTTTTCCATATTCCATATACAATAGTTTATAGTTAGTTTTTATAACTAAATAGCATATAAAGCCGTTTGTTGGTCGTTTACTCCATTTGACAGGCTAATACGGGCTGAATTAAGGGCTAGAATGAAAAAATGTTAACTTAATTCGACAAATCTCTGACAATTGATAACAATGACTCTCGAAAAATACTGTTTCTAAGAATGATATTAAAATTAAACCAATAATTATGCTTATGGATACTGCAATGATAAAAATCACTCAATATGTTGGACTCTCGCTGTTGTTACTTGGCTATAGTACGATCGCCATTGCAGAAGTTTCATTAGTCGACGAGCGCGTAAAAGGAGAACTCGCCACATCTGAAAAGCCATTTGTGATCACCCCGCACAAGGCCAATTACCTTCTACCAGTGACTTACCAAACCCGCACTAACGCATTGCCATTTGAGAGTAAATATCCAGATGAAGACTTCACCATTGATAACTTAGAAGCAAAGTTTCAAATCAGTTTTAAATTTCCAATTATGTATAACGTTTTTGGTGATAATGGCCATTTGTTCTTTGCCTACACCAATCAATCTTATTGGCAGGTTTATAACGAAGATGCGTCGTCTCCCTTTCGTGAAACTAACCACGAACCTGAAGTGTTTATGTTATTTAATAATGATTGGAAAATTGGCGGTTTTACTAACTCATTTTTAGGCATTGGCGCGGTACACCAGTCTAATGGCCAGACCAATCAATTGTCACGCAGCTGGAACCGAATTTATGGCAGTGCGGTATTTGACCGTGGTCCATTCGCACTGGGGCTTAGAGTGTGGTGGCGTCTACCAGAAGATGAAAAAGAAAACATTAATGTTGCTAAAGGTGATGATAACCCTGATATCAACCGCTATATGGGCAACTTTGAATTAACCGGAGTTTACGGCTTAAATGAGCATCGTTTTACCATGCTACTGCGTAACAACTTACGCGATACCAATCGCGGCGCTGTTGAATTGACTTGGAGTTATCCGATTATTGGTACATTACGTATTTATACTCAGTACTTTAATGGTTATGGTGAAAGCTTAATTGACTATAATCATCATAATCAGCGTGTTGGTATTGGTATTGCGTTAAATGACATTCTATAACATACGCGATTAACGTCGATTAAATCCGCAAGTGATCAACACTAAAGTGGCATGTGTGCCACATAAAAAAAGGTGACCATTGGGTCACCTTTTTAGTTTCGTTAACCATCTTGTGGTTTACGTCGCTTTAGCGAAACAGCCTTAATAAAAGCGGTTAACAGAAGCTACTTAGCACTGGCTTTGCTGTTTACTATAGAGCCAATCACTAAGCCTTTATCGGTAAAGTCTACCGACATCTGTAAACGCATATTGTAGTCTTTTAACATCAGCAACTCTTCTGGCATCGGTTCGCCACTCATTTCTACCATATCGACTAATGGGGCAAACATTTTCTGATAATCAACAGATAAGTTAACAAACCCATTAGACTCAAGAGTTTGCTTAAACATCAAATCAGCTAACTCTGTACCTCTATCGCCAGTATAAGCCACTAAATGATTACCTTTGATGGCTAATTTAGCGCTAACACCTAATTCAGGCGGTAACATTAACATGGGGGTAATGTCGACCGGATCACCATTATCTTTTAAGTCCACATTTGCCAGCGGTGGATAAAATGGCCTCATCATATCCACTAACATCATCGGCTTTTCAGCCGAAACGCTTATCAATGCATCTAGCTTTTCAAAGCTAGGCTGGCCATTTTTCTCGGTCAACTGGTAATCTGCTAGCGTCACACTGATGCCTTTAACACCATTCGCCATACCAGCCATCATGCCAAGCATCGCTGGATTGAGCTCACTTAACTCTGATTGCATTTGAGCCAGTGCAGTACATTGATATTGCGGTGTTTGTAAATCTTTCCATACTTCATTCAATGCTGGAGCTAATTGCTTCACATCAAGCCCAAACGCAACTGATAAGATATTGTCATGACCGTTGCTGGCAAATGATGGTACAAAACCACGCATTTTATTTAAGGCAGACAAAATCACTTGATTGTTACTTTCAATCACCACGGCCGCATCGATAGTGCTTTCTTCGCGGGTAATTGAGTATGAGTTGAGTCCCATCACACTGCGTGGCCAATTGGCCGCAATCGCCGAAAACTCACTCTGGCAAGTTGGCGTCTTTAACTCCGCAAATGGATCTTCGCCCTGTATTTCAATCATTTTGGTCATTTGCTTGGCCAGCATATTGCCGTCTGTCGACGTTAACCCTTTGACCAATTCAACATGGTTAATAAAGCTAATACTGTTTTGCATAAAACCATGAGTATTGGCAATGTCTTGCAACAGGGTAGTTTCGCTAATAGGGTGCTCAACTTTCTTCTCACCCAACGCGGTTTCAAGTAATTGAGGGGTGTTTAATGACGTATTCAAGGTCACCGTTAACCAGCCATCTTTAACGGAAAATACAACCTCAGCGTGTTCTTTTTCATCAACATCGGTTAATGCATAACCACGATATTCAACATTACCCGACTTGCCCATGGTGTGAGTTAAGCCGCTTTCCTGCTCGGCGCGATCTAATTCCGCCCAGAATGCTGCAGGATTGCTGATCTCAATTTTCATTACCGGCAATGCGCCTAAAGTATAAAAATAACTCTTAATTGAATCCGCTAAACCGTATGTTGATAGCAAGGTCTCAGGGTTAGGCAACACAGTCATGTATTGCTTATATAAACTGACAAAAAAGCGCTCTTGAGCTGATGAGCTATCATCGAGCGACAACATTTTATCCTTATCATAAGCTTGATAATTGCCAGCAATGCTATACAAATAATCTTTTAATGGAAATGGCACTAACTGCCCAGAAAACGCTAATGTATCAGCAGGGATATAGTCCAACATTGGGTCGTTTTTAACCACTGACGTCCCTTGTTGCGACAGAAAATATCCACCAGCACCAACAGCCAATACCACAGCAGCAATTGCCATTTTATTCATCTATAAACTCCAATTTATATTATTGTTAACTCTTCCTTGAAATGAGTTAGCGTTTAAACATTTATTATCTTTTTGGGATAAGCATTATCGATTACATCGATAAACTGCGGATTAATTTAGCATTAAATGTTAATAAGCGCATTAGATGTTACCTTTTGGGGGATATTTATCCTGAAAACCGCACCTGTAAAAAACCAATACGCCAAAAAGACAGCTTATTATCTAACGAGTTTTGAGAGGGAATTTGACGAGATAAAAGTGAAAATCAACAAGCATTAAGCAGGCAATAATTCAAACATCTGATTTCCCGATAACTCAAACCGCTGAGTTATCGGGAACAACCGAATCGATTACTTATACGCTAACAAGTCAATCAATGTGCTCGAGGACGCGAGCGAAGCTTTTGAAGGTACGTGGACTGCAAAAACAATCCCAAAACGTCTACAAAAAACCATCTACAGGAATCATTAAACGTAGACTATTATCGCCGCAATTGCATAAAAGTTTACATAAAATATAGTCCGTTTTCGCTCAAACCAGTCCATCAATCGTTTGAATAAATCAACCTTACGGATGACTCATACAAACACAAGACTCAATGACGCTATCACTCATCTTAGATATCGAAGTGCAAACCGCATTCTCGTTGTAAGCCATTAAAACGGGTTTCTTCTTCAGACATACCTAACTCAAGTGGTTTGCTTGAGTGAGTATCACCTACCGACACATAACCTTGTTCCCATAATGGGTGATATGGCAAGTCATGTTCAGTTAAGTACATGTGCACGTCTTTGTTGCTCCACTCAATGATGGGTAACAATTTAAAACGTTTGCCGCTAATGGCTAAAATAGGCAAAGCTTCACGGGTACTAGACTGACTGCGACGTAAGCCAGCAAACCAAGTACCAATATTCAATTCAGCTAATGCACGCTGCATAGGCTCAACTTTATTGATGCGATTATATTCATCCAACCCATCTATGCCCTGCTCCCACAGCTTACCAAAACGCGCTTCTTGCCACGCTTGGGTTTGACCCGCTTGATACACTTTAAGATTCAGGTTTAAACGCTCGGTTAACTGATCAATAAATTGATAGGTCTCGGGGAACAAATAACCCGTGTCGGTTAAAATCACCGGAATATCGCTTTGCGCTTGAGTCACCATGTGTAACATCACCGCGCCTTGAATACCAAAGCTAGACGACAATGCATGCTCGCCTGGTAAATATGCTAGACCCCAAGCCACTCGTTGCTGCGCCGTTAACCCGGCTAAAAACTGATTAATCGTTTCCAGCGCAGCGGTTTGCTCTGCAAGAGGCGCTAATAACAACGCCTGCAATTGAGCGGGAGTGACACCATGATCGACGCCGGCATCAGTTGATGCAGTCGTTACCACTTCATTACCCATGAAAATCCTTAGCGGCGTCAATAACCGCCTTCACCACGCCGATACGCACGGTGAAGTTACCAAAGGTTTCGCCAGCATCACGTTCGGTGGCGTAGCGGCCAAACAAGGTATCCAATTCCGCTAAAATTTCGGCTTCTTGAATGTTTTCTTTATGCATTTTATTTAAACGCGTACCTTCAAAGCTAGCGCCTAAATACAAATTGTAACGACCCGGTGCTTTACCCACTAAACCAATTTCGGCGGCAAATGGACGCGCACACCCGTTGGGACAACCTGTCATTCGCACTACTATTGATTGCTCGCTAATACCGTGTTTAGCCTGTAGCGCATCGATGTGATCGATAAACTCAGGGAAATAACGCTCAGCTTCAGCCATTGCTAATGGGCACGTGGGTAACGCCACACAGGCAATTGAATGGCCGCGAGTGCCACTTAACACTTGGCCTAATAAACCATGCTTACGGGCTAGGCCTTCAATGTCGGCTTTATCTTCTGCTGCAACACCGGCAATAATCATGTTCTGATTTGAGGTCATGCGGAAATCGCCTTTATGGATGTTGGCAATTTCACGTAAACCTGTTTGTAAGGTTTGACCGGGTAAATCTTTAATACGGCCACTTTCAATAAATAGCGTTAAGTGCCATTTGTTGTCGATACCTTCAACCCAACCATAACGATCGCCGCGATCACCAATGGTCACATCACGCTTTGGTTCAAATTTCACTCCAGCACGTTTTTCAACTTCAGCTTTAAATGCGTCAAGACCATGGTCAACAATGGTGTACTTTAAACGGGCACGTTTACGTACTTCACGGTTACCCCAGTCTCGTTGAACGGTCATTACCGCTTCGGCAAACTTGGTGACGTCGTCCGTGTTAATAAAGCCCAAATCATCGGCTAAACGTGGGAAAGTTTCAACTTCACCGTGGGTAGAGCCCATACCGCCACCCGCCACCAAGTTAAAGCCCACTAACTCACCGGCTTGTGCTACCGCGATAAAACCAAGGTCATTGGTATACACGTCTACGTCGTTATGGGGCGGAACGGCAACAGCCATTTTAAATTTACGCGGCAAATAGGTTTTGCCATAAACAGGCTCTACGGTTTCTGTGCCTAATAGCTTTTCTTCATCTAACCAAATCTCAGCATACGCGCGAGTGTGTGGTAATAAATGATCAGATAAGTGCTTAGCGACGGCATAGGCTTGCGCATGTAACCTAGACTCAACCGGATTTGGATTACACATCACATTGCGGTTTACGTCACCACAGGCAGCAATAGAATCTAATGCGGCGCGATCAAGTCCTTGGATCAAGGTTTTTAGATTACGCTTGGGAATGCCGTGATACTGAAACGTTTGGCGCGTGGTTAACCGAATACTGTTTGAGGTGGTGAGTGTCGATGATATTTTATCCACGGCTAACCACTGCTCTGGGGTACAAATACCACCCGGCACGCGTGCACGTAACATAAAGCTATGCAGAGGTTCTAATTTTTGCTCTTTACGCTCGTTACGTAAATCACGGTCATCTTGCTGATAAAAACCGTGGAATTTAATCAGCTGTTGATCGCCCTCGCTAAACGATCCAGTGACTTGGGTATCTAACCCTTCTTGGATGTCACCGCGCAAATAATCACTGTCGTCTTTTAAGTATTCGTTTACTGCTAACTTTTGCTCACTCATGGCCTTGGCCTCTCTTAATTCTGTTCAATTCACTCGCGCTAATAGACTGCTAAATATTTATAATTTACTAACAGTGGGCTGAGTTAATACACATCTTTTTGGTAACGTTTTTCGCTACGCAGTGTTTCAAAGTAAGCTTCTGCGTCATCAAAGCTTAAGCCACCTTGTTCAACCGCGATGTTTACTAATGCTTGATGGACGTCTTTTGCCATACGCTCGGCATCACCACAGATATACATATGGGCGCCTTTTTGTAACCACTGCCATAACGCTTCAGCTTGTTCTGCAATGCGGTGCTGAACATACACTTTATCAGCTTGATCCCGTGAGAAAGCCACATCTAAACGCGACAAACCGCCATTTTTAAGATATTGCTGCCACTCAACTTGGTATAAGAAATCTTGTTCAAAATGCGGGTTACCAAAGAATAGCCAGCTGTCACCCGACACACCGTCTGCCGCGCGTTGCTGCATAAAGGCGCGGAATGGCGCAACACCGGTACCAGGACCCACCATGATGACAGGCGTTTGTGGATTTTCTGGTAAACGAAAATGGTTATTCTGCTCAACGTACACGTTAATCTGTTGACCTTCTTGTGCTGACGCTAAGAAATGCGATGCGCCGCCAAAACGAGCCTGGCCTTGACGTTCATCTTCAACCAACGCCACGGTTAAGTGCACTTCAGCTTCAACTTCTGCTTGGCTAGAGGCAATGGAGTATAGCCGTGGTGTTAGCGGACGTAACATACCAACTAACTGCGTCGCGCTGACTTTCGCTGGATATACAGCCACTAAATCGGCTAATTGGTGCTGTAGAATAAATTGTCTGGTTTGCTCTTTATCTTCACCAATAGCCGCAAGTTCTGCATTGCCGCTCAACTCAGCCCATGTTTTCACTAGGCCTGGGTATAACTGAGTGAGTTCTTTCTTGTCGGTTAACGCCGCTTTTAATGATAGTGACTCTTTCGCCACAGTCACATTGTCGTCTGGTGCTAAACCAAGCGCGGCGATCACTTCATCGACCAGCGCTTGGTTATTGCTAAACCACACCCCTAATGCATCACCCACTTGATAAGTTAATCCTGACTCGCCTAAATCAATTTCAACATGGCGTACATCACGATCAGAATCTCGACCGGTAATTTTTTGGCTTACCAGTACTTCTGCTGTATAGGGGTTTTGCTTGGTATATTCACTTTCACCAGCAACAGATGCGGTACCAATTGACACCACACTCGCGCTTGACGCTTGAATATAAGGCTTAACGGCCTCAACAACACTGTCTTGCCATTGTTGTGAAATATCTTCATAGTCAACATCACATTCAACTAAGGGTAATAATGATGTTGCCCCTAATGCACTTAGACGCGCATCAAAGTCTTTACCGGTTTGGCAAAAAAACTCATAGCTTGAATCTCCTAACGCTAAAACAGAATAATGTAGATTATCCAATTTTGGTGCCCGCTTTGAGGTTAAAAACTTGTGCAGTTCAATCGCATCATCAGGTGCTTCGCCTTCACCATGGGTACTGACGAGCAATAACAAGATTGTTTCTTGTTTGAGTTGGCGGACATTATATTCGCCCATAGAAGCTAAATTAACCGCATAACCTTGCGCCTGCGCTTTGGCTGCGAGTTCTTTGGCTACGCCACGACCATTGCCAGTTTGGCTACCATATAAAATGGTAACTGTTGGGGCGGCGCTTGTCTCTGTTGTGGTCTCGACACCGCTTTGACCTTGGTTAGCACTCGCTGCTAAGTAACCACTGACCCAGGCGAGTTGAACAGAAGATAATTCTGATGTGAGTTGTTTTAGCTTATCGACTTGTCCTTGAGACAAAGGTGATGCTAAAGCGGAAAGTTCTTTTAACAACATAAGACGGCCTTATAACAGTATAATGTGGTTAGCTTACTACTGAGTACCAAAACAAAAAAAGAATAAAAGATGATTTTTTATTCCATTTAGGAATATGCAAAGGGCTTTTTTTACGTTACAAAAGTGGGGTGGCGTTAAAAGGTTTTAAATTACCTCAATTTAAAACCAAGTAATTAGTCACAAAACATGCCTAATGTCGCAAGCTAGAAGGCCAATTAAGTGATGAATAATTATCAGCTTGATTGTTTTCTGAGTAAAACGACGTGCAAATACAATGTAACTATGTCAGCGTAATACTATCGACTAATGAGTTTACCCGACTTCTATGGTCATATGGTGCACTTTTTCTATTGGCAAAGAGCCCATATGAGGAAGTAATACTCAAACGGAATGGTCTATTGATGGGGAACCGCAATAGACGGTCTTTTTATTAACCATCAGGAAACAGTCATGCAGATTGGAATACCGAGAGAAAGTATCGAAGGTGAGACTCGAGTCGCGGCGACTCCAGCAACCGTGATACAGCTTAAAAAGCTCGGCTTTAGTGTGGCAATTGAAGCACAAGCAGGTGTGAAATCTAGCTTCGATAATGCAGCATTTGAAGCAGCAGGGGCAGATATTGTTGACAGCGTGTATCAAGCTGACTTTATTTTTAAAGTAAATGCACCGTCCGATGATGAAATCGCACAAATGAAGCCAGGCACAACCCTGGTCAGTTTTATTTGGCCAGCACAAAACCCTGAACTCGTTGAAAAACTATCAACTAACAATATTACTGTGATGGCCATGGACATGGTGCCGCGTATTTCACGCGCCCAATCACTCGATGCACTGTCATCTATGGCAAACATTGGTGGTTATCGCGCGGTCATTGAAGCCGCACATGAATTTGGTCGTTTCTTTACCGGGCAAATAACCGCAGCAGGCAAAGTACCACCAGCCAAAGTACTGATTATTGGTGCTGGTGTAGCAGGGCTTGCCGCTATTGGTACTGCAGGCTCTCTAGGAGCCATAGTCCGCGCATTTGACACCCGTCTTGAAGTGGCAGAGCAAATTGAGTCAATGGGCGGTAGCTTCTTAAAGCTTGAGTTTGAAAATAAAGAAGGTGGCTCATCTGACGGCTACGCTAAAACCATGTCAGAAGAATTTATTGCGGCTGAAATGGCGCTATTTGCCGAGCAAGCCAAAGAAGTCGACATCATCATCACCACCGCATTAATTCCAGGACGCCCTGCGCCAAAACTGATCACCAAAGACATGGTAGATACCATGAAACCGGGCTCAGTGATTGTCGATTTAGCCGCCGCTACAGGCGGCAACTGTGAATACACAGTAAAGGGTGAGCGTTTTATTACCGACAACGGCGTTAAGGTATTAGGTTATACCGACTTACCGGGTCGTTTACCGGCGCAATCGTCACAACTTTATGGCACTAACTTAGTCAACTTGATGAAGTTAATGTGTAAAGAAAAAGACGGTAATGCCGTGCTCGATTTTGATGATGTTGTTATGCGCAATATGACCGTCACTCGTGGCGGCGAAATCACCTTCCCACCACCGGCAATCTCAGTATCTGCTGCGCCACAGAAACCGGCGGCCAGCACTGAACCCAAAGCGGCCAAAGTTGAAAAGGCACCTTCAAAACTTAAGTATATTTTAGGTGCTTTAGGTATTGCCGGCTTTGCCGCCGTCGCCTCGGTTGCACCGGCTGAGTTTCTGTCGCACTTCACCGTCTTTATCCTAGCCTGTGTGGTGGGTTATTACGTGGTGTGGAATGTGTCGCACTCGTTGCATACGCCGTTAATGTCGGTCACTAATGCGATTTCAGGCATTATTGTGGTTGGTGCATTATTGCAAATAGGTCAAGGTTCAGCATTAGTCACTGCGCTTGCATTTTTCGCGGTGCTTATCGCCAGTATCAACATCTTTGGCGGGTTTACCGTCACTCAGCGCATGCTGAAGATGTTCCGTAAAGATTAAGGGGTAATATCGTGGCTCAAGGACTGGTTACAGCATCTTATATCATTGCTGCCGTGTTTTTTATTCTCAGCTTAGCTGGGTTATCAAAACAAGAAACGGCTAAAAATGGTAATTTATTTGGCATTATCGGGATGGCGATTGCACTCATTGCCACCATCCTCAATCCTGCTACAAACGGCGTAGAATGGATTATTCTCGCCATGGTTATCGGTGGATCAATTGGTATTCGCTTAGCATTGAAAGTCGAAATGACGGAAATGCCTGAGCTGGTAGCTATTTTGCACAGCTTTGTGGGTTTAGCTGCAGTATTAGTGGGCTTTAATAGCTTTATTGATATTCAACCACACCAAGTGTCTGAATTTGTCGTGGTAATGGGGCAAGACCTCAACACCACGCTAGAAACGGCAAAAGCGGCCTTTGCAGAAGCAAGTAAAGCCCAACAAACTGAACACTTGACTGGTGCAATGCTTAACATTCATTTAGTCGAAGTGTTTTTAGGCGTCTTTATTGGTGCTGTCACTTTTACGGGTTCGATTGTGGCATTTGCTAAGCTACGTGGATTGGTTTCATCGAAAGCACTTATGCTACCGCATCGCCATAAATTAAACTTATTGGCCGTTGTGGCCTCGTTTATATTAATGCTGATGTTCGTACAAGCCGGCGGAGCAGTGACACCACTGATCCTGATGACCTTAATTGCATTAGCATTTGGCTGGCATTTAGTGGCATCGATTGGTGGTGCCGATATGCCAGTGGTCGTGTCCATGCTGAACTCATATTCAGGCTGGGCAGCGGCAGCGGCAGGTTTCATGTTATCGAATGACTTACTGATTGTCGTTGGTGCGCTTGTGGGCTCGTCGGGTGCGATCCTGTCTTACATTATGTGTAAAGCAATGAACCGCTCGTTTATTTCTGTTATTGCCGGTGGTTTTGGCAATGATAGTGTGGCGGCCAGTGGCGATGACACCGTCGGTGAATACCGTGAAACAACGGCTGAAGACGTAGCTGACATGCTAAAAGCATCAGACTCCGTTGTCATCACCCCAGGTTATGGCATGGCGGTAGCGCAAGCTCAATATCCTGTCGCTGAAATAACCAAAAAGCTGCGGGCTCTGGGTATAAAAGTCCGCTTTGGTATTCACCCTGTTGCGGGGCGTTTACCTGGCCACATGAACGTACTATTAGCAGAAGCTAAAGTACCTTACGATATCGTGCTCGAAATGGACGAAATCAACGAAGACTTTAGCAATACTGATACTGTGCTCGTCATTGGTGCTAACGATACGGTTAACCCTGCAGCAATGGAAGATCCAAGCAGCCCTATCGCGGGCATGCCAGTGTTAGAAGTATGGAAAGCTCAAAATGTGATTGGCTTTAAACGTTCAATGAACACAGGTTATGCCGGTGTACAAAATCCATTGTTCTTTAAAGACAATACTCAAATGCTGTTTGGCGATGCCAAGGACAGTGTAGAAGCCATCCTTAAAGCCTTATAAATCGACTTTATGGCGTTCGAAATACCAGCAGATAATGCTGGTATTTTTTTGTTTAATAACCCGCTAAACTAGGCCTATTGGACTCTACAGGATTATCGGTTGTCAATGACACAGCAGGACATCATTTCTCAATTGCAGTTTGAGCTGAAGCAACACCAGCAGCGCTTAAAGCAACTAGAGTATGAAAACAGTCGGCTTACCCTATTAAATAAACGGGTAAACGAGCAGCTTGATGCTGCACTTGATGGCACTGGCCTATGCTTGTGGGAGCAACATATTCCCACAGGCAATTTGACTATCTTTAATCAACAGTGGGGCCACCTGCTTGGTTTTACCCGCGAAGAATTACCCGCCCATATCAACAGCTGGAAAAACAATCTTCACCCTGAAGACAAAGACTGGGTTATACAAGCCTTTGAAAGCCATGTAGCGGGTCAAGCTGAAATCTATCAAGCCGTACACCGCATGGTGCACAAAGATGGCACTGTTGCATGGGTGTCAGACCGTGGCCGCATTATTGAATATGATATTAATGGTGAACCGCTTCGAATTATGGGCACTCATATTGATGTCACCCAAGAGAAGCGTTACGAACAAGACTTAGCTAGACTGGCTCTTCGCGATCCGCTCACCAATTTACTCAATCGAAATGCACTCATTGATGCATTTGAACAGGAAAAAAACACCCATAGTACACATCATGGTGCCCTGTATTTTATCGATCTTGACGGCTTTAAGATTATTAATGATCACTTAGGACATCGATATGGCGATACGCTATTAATCCATATTGCTAATGATATTTGCCAAGTATGCGATCAACTCCTTAGCGCGGCAGACACCACACACAATCATCAAGCTCCCCGTCATCACGTGGCACGTTTTGGTGGCGATGAATTTGTTATTTTAGCCTATTATAGTAACGTGGAACGATTAACTGTATTGGCCAGAACCCTGCTATCACACTATCAAGAGCCTATCGATTTAGAGGGTGAAACCATTAAAGTAGGACTCAGCATTGGGATCAGCTTGTTTGATGAGTTAGATGAGTTTACTAATGTTTGCGAACAAGCCGATAAAGCCATGTACAGTATTAAAAAACACGGTAAACATAACTTCTTATTTTGGTAATAAGATTGAAATGCCTAAAACGATCCCCCAAGCCATACCTAAAATAACCCTTAAAATAACACTCAGACGCTAGCAAAGTTTTGTAACAAAAAGGGGCTATTGGCAGGAAGATGAGCGAAATAATGAACCCTATTGTGTATAACGATTTACCGATCAGGTTAGGTTTGCGTCCGTGAGGGCGAGGTTAATGACACTAAAAACCTGCTGTGAATATCAATAAAAATACAATTTATATCACTTTAAATTCATTTTCAGGATATGCTGCCACTAAATTAAACAGTCCTTCATAACAAAACCTCAATTAAATGGACCGAGTAATCTCGATATACCCTTGTAATACAGAGAGTATGTTCGACCTATGTGGCCTGTGGTGACACCGGCGACAGACAATCAGTACCCTAAAGACGCCTTGTATTTATCTTCAGCATTTGCTGTTTATCGTTATCAGGTGGGTTTATTTCGCGTTATACCGTAAACTCTCGCTCATTAATGGATTTTATTACTAACCTTGTCTCGCATAAGCCTAAATTGTTATTGACCATGATTAACAACAATGCCTTGTGATACAACTTACTACTGACCAATAAGAATTATTTTTTATGTTTTTATCACCTTATTTTACCAAGCTAGATCAAAGTGTGTTTATTTCGGCTCAACAGGCTAGTGATTTTGCTAAAAAAGTCGCCGAAGACTTCAACCCCATTCATGATGTAGGAGCTAAACGCTTCTGTGTTCCTGGCGATTTATTGTTTGCTCTAGTGTTGACCGAATACGGTTTAAGCCAAAATATGCAGTTTAAGTTTGCTGGTATGGTCGGTGATCGCGTGGAGTTAAACGTGGATAAAAACGTGGCCGATAAATTCAGCCTTTGCGACACCAAAGGCAAAGAATATCTGCATATTGAACGACAGGGTGACGAGTGCCAATGTGATGTGCAAACGGCGGCATTCATTAAAAGCTATGTCGCTTTTTCAGGATTGAATTTTATTCACGTACTTGTGCCTATGATGAAGCAATACAAGATGATGATTAATCCTGATCGTCCATTAGTGATTTATGAAAGCATGTCATTTCATTTGGACCATTTTGATTTCAGCACCATCAGTTTACACCTTATTAAACAAGACCTAGCTATTGATGGTAAGCGTGGTGATGTCACCCTCACCTTTGAACTTCAAAGCCAAGGAAAAGTGATAGGTAGCGGAGTCAAAACATTAGTATTAAGCGGTTTGCGCGAATTTGATGAAGAAAAAGCGCAGCAAATGTGCGACCGATACGAAAGCAGAAAGCGGGCGTAACCATACATTATGGGCGATTTTTTGTCGCTCACGAAATATCATTCCGTAACGATATCAGCTCGATCCAGCATGTTGAATGCTCAAATACCGACACGGAATGGTATCTTCGATATCCTATTGATCATAATGCCAATTTGAACACCGATTTGTGACTAACAGGGTAACACTTAACTGATGCGTACGATTTAGTGCGTTACTTGCTCTTGGTGTAGTTGCCCATCTTGCAATAGTACCAATGCACTATTGCCGATAAGTTGTTCAACACATTGGCATCCAACCTCAGCAAAATGGCTAACAGCAGCCTCTCTGACAATATCAAGCGACTTGAAGGTTTTCATGTTTTCGTCAGTACTGGCACATAAACAGAAAAACAGTTGTAATACTGCTTTACGTTCAGGGTGGCGCATCACCTCGCGCCATGATCGCTCTAATGCTGTTATCGAAGTAAAGTCTAATCCTTCAATAAAAAACGCCCCAATACGTTGATCTAAACGCACTAGAAATTCTGTTTTTCGCGGAAAGTGATGACTGATCCCCGTGCGGCTAACACCAGTGGCTGCAGATAATGTTGTGTACGACATCGCCTCAAAACCAATTGTGAGGATTTGTTTAAAGGCTTCATCTAAAATTTGGTTAACGGTTAACTCAGTTTCAACTCTAGAACGCTTGGCCATAAACTTGATCTCTCTAATTATTTTGATGCAAGAGCTTACCAGACCGAACTAGAAAATTCTGCTGTGATTTAGCAAAATGGCAACATATTTAACCGTACAATGTACAGATCTACAGGATAAAACAGAATATTATCGCGATAACGATTTATTTACCCCTTTAAAATCAAAGGTAATAACAGAACACGGCTAAATGACCTTCATACGGTAAAAACAATCGCGAATAAAAGTTTATCGCTTATTTTATTGTTGAAAATTGCTTTTTCAGCCACTGCTGCGTTTCAGCCTCGCCCATCAACTGTTCTAAGGTCGGCGACAACACTTCAATTAACTTAGGTTGACGCCAAAACATGTACTCAGGCAAAGACTGAACTGCACCAAAAGTACGCTGGACTAAGCTAGAAAACTCTCCCATGTCACGCGTCGACCACGTCGGCATTAATGGATAAACCGCGGTTAAAAAATCCTCATACCGAGTAAAATGCTGTAATTGTTGGGCATCATAATGACTGAGTACAACCTGTAACTGGGGAGAACTCCAATGGGACAAATTACCACTGTCGTTAATGAGCGCAAGATTACGCCGATGGAACTGTTGCCACGCCAGATCGAGCTGGTGATAATGTTGCGCAATACGCCATAATAAATACAAATCGGCTAGCCATTCATGCTGATATTTAGTCAAAGAGGAAGGTAAAATGCTGTCTTGCAGTGCAATGTTATATAAATGGCCTATCTCGTGCCACAAGGTTAACTGTGTTTGTTCGACTAACGGCAACTGATAAGTTGTTAACCCAATAGCGCCACTCTGTTCTGTCACCTCTTTAGCGGGATTAATAATAATCATCCCAGCAATGATGTCATCTTTAGCAACCAACACCATGGCACTTTTACGCCCAATTGCACGACGAATATTAGCAACAGAAAAAGCCGCTTGATGTTGTAATGAGGTAGGAAGTAACGCAACACATCGCACCAGAGTAGACACTGGGCACACCAGTGCTTGTTTAGTTGCAATAGGGGTGTAATAAGCGTGGCGAATATCATCATTCGCCACATTATCTTCAACAATAGCCTGAGTCGCTATGACCGGAACGATGGCCACTGATTGACTCATAAACGGGTTGGCATTGACAAGCTGACTTGCTAATAACGCTGCGCAAGCGAGGCTATAGCTTAATAACGTCAGTAATGATCGCTGCCAGTATCTAAGCATCGATTATTTTTGTGACATAATATTTTGAATAATGGCCGTGGTTGACACACCATCTTCAAATCCAAGCACTTCGACCTTACCGCCCGCGGCTATCACTTCAGCACCACCGGCAATATCTTCCACCTTATAATCACCACCTTTAACTAAAGAATCGGGTAATAAGCGCGTAATAATCCGTTGCGGCGTGTCTTCAGAGAATGGAACCACCCAATCAACCGCTGCTAGGCCCGCTAACACCGCCATACGACGATCAACCGTGTTGACTGGACGTCCAGGGCCTTTTAACCGTGTAACCGAGTCATCATCATTCACAGCAACAATGAGGCGATGACCTAACGCTTTGGCTTGCTGTAAATAACTCACATGACCCGCGTGTAGAATATCAAAACAACCATTGGTCATCACAATACGTTCACCGCGTAAACGTGCCTGATCCATCGCATAAGCTAATTGATCTTCTGTCATCACCCCAAAGCCAGACTCGCCATGGTTAAGGGCTAATGCCTGAATTAATTCGATGCGGCTGACCGTCGAGGTACCGAGTTTACCCACAACCACGCCTGCAGCGGTATTGGCAATCGCACAAGCTTGCGCTAACGTCGCGCCCGCAGCAATGGATGTCGCTAAGGCTGAGATCACGGTATCACCGGCACCCGTTACATCGTGAACTTCACGGGCAACCGTTGGAATGTGCAGTTCAGGTTGATCTTGCGATACTAAGGTCATGCCTTTTTCTGAACGAGTCACTAAAATGGCATCAAAATTATGCAATTTAATCAGTTTTTGGGCTTTTTCGATTAAATCATTTTCGCTGGTCACCGTACCGACAACCGCCTCAAACTCACTCATATTTGGCGTAATTAATGACGCACCATGATAACGGGCAAAATCATGCCCCTTAGGATCAACTAATACTTTTACCCCTTTGGCTCGCGCTTTAGCAATAAAATCCTTAGGTTCATCAATGGCGCCTTTGGCATAATCTGACAATACCAATACATCAACATTATCTAAAATGGCTTCGCTTTGAGCGAATAACGCTTGGCTAGTGGCTTTATCAAACGGTTCTTCAAAATCTAAGCGGATCAATTGCTGATTGCGCGACAAAACGCGTAATTTAGTAATCGTTGGCTTGTCTGCGACTGTTAACCACTGTGGCTCAACGCCAAACACTTTCACCCCTTGGGTTAATGCTTGCGCCGTTTCATCTTGACCTACAATACCCGCTAGGTGGACATGTCCACCTAATGTAGCAATGTTTAATGCCACGTTGGCGGCACCGCCGGGTCTATCTTCGATTTGATTAATTTTAACAACAGGTACAGGGGCTTCGGGTGAAATGCGTCCCGTAGGGCCTACCCAATAGCGATCTAACATCACATCGCCAATCACTAAAACGCGCGCATTTTCAAAAGCGGGGAGAGAAACCTTCATGGTGTATTCGCTGTCTTGTAAAATTTAACCATGATTGTACCTAATTTTCATCAAAATATGAGGTAGAATAACAAATAATTTTTATGAACTAGACGAGTTATCTGTGGTCGAGAAAGCCGAATTTTCTTCTGATTTATATCATCCTAAACATTGGCTAATGTGGTTTGGCGTCGGGTTAATGCGCTTGACCTTGTTATTACCCTTACCGTGGCAAATGAATATTGGCAGTGCACTTGGCCGATTAGTGATGAAAATAGCCAGTGGTCGAACCCATACCGCAAGGCGTAACATCGATTTATGCTTTCCAGATATGAGTGATACTGACAAACAACAACTGCTTAAGCGGACCTTTGAAGAAACCGGCAAAGCCTTATTTGATACCATTAACGCCTGGTGGTGGTCAAACGATCGCGTCCAACAACACATGACGATTAAAGGCACTGAGCATGTTAGTCAAAGCTTGGACAGTGGCAAAGGGGTGATTTTATTTGCGGTGCATTGCCTACCACTTGAAATGGGCGCGCGTATATTTGGTCAATTTGCCCCTGGTATTGGGGTATATCGTCCACACAACAATCCGGTAATGGAATACTTACAAGTAAAAGGTCGCTTACGCTCAAATAAAGGCTTAGTGCCTAAGCGTGACGTGCGCCAAATGATCCGCAGTTTACGCAGCCCTGACGTGATTTGGTACACAGCGGACCAAGACTTTGGCCGCTCAAGCGCGGTGTTTATTCCTTTCTTTGGGGTACCGGATGCAGCCACCATTACCGGTGCAACCTCTCTGGCGAGATTAGGCAAAGCCAATGTTGTGCCTTTTTTTGTTGAACGTAATGCTGATGATAACGGCTATACCCTCGAGATCATGCCGCCTTTAGATAACTTTCCCGGCGACAATGAAACTGATGACGCCATCCGAGGCAACCAGATAATTGAACAACTGATTAGCCGCAACAAACCACAATATATGTGGCTGCATCGTCGCTTTAAAACGCGTCCCACCGAAGATACACCCTCGTTATATGACTGAAGTTAGTTAATCGAGCGGCCGTATTGGTCATAAAAGCGTCTTTAGACGCTTTTATATTGGCTCATCATTTACCACTCGTTTGATTTGTTACACCTAACACCATGCCAATTTATCAATGTGGTGACACGATTATCGATGTTGATTTGAAAAGCCACACCGCAAAGCGCAAAAACATTGCCACTATCAACGCAGTTTTGATGGCGTTTATTGCGAACATAATGATCCGAGCAGTATGGGGTGAACTTAGCATGAAGAGGCATATTTACCCCCAAACCTTCACCGCACTAGCCCGGCAGGAATCGTCATTATATAAAATCACACATTTCACTGAGCGACTTCTTTTCCAGTGCATGTTGTGGGATGGTCGCATCATCTGCAGGATACCCAGCAATAATAAGCATATAGGGGCGTTCATTATCATTGTCGCGCCCACACACTTTACTTAAAAAGCTCATCGGTTTTGGGGTGTGCGTTAAAGTACCAAGGCCTGCGTGATGCAATGCTTGGATTAAAAATCCCGTCGCAATCCCCACTGATTCATGGACATAATAATTACTCTTTTGTTCACCCGCCGCTTCGGTGCGTTTTTTACTGAACACAGCAATTAGCCAAGGCGCATGTTCTAAATACGGTTTATCGGCGTTAGTCCCTAAAGGTTTCAATGCCGCTAACCATTCCTCGCCGGCACGACCGGCATAAAACGCTTGCTCTAATGCCTCAGCTTGTTGACGAATTTGTGCTTTTATTTGCGGACTGTTAATTGCCACAAAATGCCACGGCTGATGGTTGGCCCCATTAGGTGCCGTGCCCGCCGCTAAAATGCACTGTTCAATAATGGCTTGCGGGACTGCACGGTCAGAAAACGCCCTAATAGAATGACGCCGTTTAACCTGCTGGTAATTATCTTGTGCCCGTTTGAGCATTTCATCGGGTGAATATTCAATAAAATCGGTCAGAGGTAAATGCGTTTGGGTCATAATGGATCCTAATGATTACGCTTACTTGTTACTGTTATGTTGAGCTTACACTCATGTGTGTTGCGATAACGCTAGTTTTTTGGAATAACACTAATATTTCTGCAAAAACACTAATATTTCTGCAAAAATACTACGCTAACAAACAGGATAATAATGACTATTAAAATATTCTTATTGAAACCGTTGGAGCGACAGATTAGAGTCTATGCGAGTCAGTTTAGCTTTCTAAAGGATCATATGATTGCAGTAATAATAGGTGCGACGGGGTTAGTGGGTAATACCTTACTGGCTCGCATCATTGAAAGTGAACAGTATAGTAAAGTATTGGTCATTGGCCGTTCGGAACCTAATTTGGTCGAACATCAATTTGGCGCCGAAAAAGTACAGTTTATTGACAGCCAGCTTGACGAACTTCATGAACTTACATTGGCAGACAAAGTGGATCATGCCTTTTGCTGTTTAGGTACCACTATCAAGCAAGCTGGTAGCGAAGAGGCCTTTATTCAGGTTGATAAATTAGCCGTACTGGCCTTTGCTAAACTGTGTCAAACCCAAGCAAATCCTTCGCTTAAATTTATGGTAGTGACCTCACTGGGTGCGGATACTAAATCAAGCGTGTTTTATAACCGGATAAAAGGCGAGGTTGAACAAGCGCTTAAGGCGTTGTCCTTACCGGTAATGAATATTTTTCAACCCAGTTTATTATTAGGACCTCGAGATAATAGACGTCTTCTGGAAGATATTGGCCAAACCATTTTGGGGGGGTTATCGTTTTTGTTTATCGGCCCGCTGCGTCAATATCAGCCCATTGATGCACAAATGGTCGCGGAGTCGATGTACCAAGTCGCTCTGAAGCCTCAAGTCGCTCCCACCACTCAAATTATCACTAATGCCATGATGCATCACTGTCATTATTCATAAGAGTACGCTCGACAATAATGCATGTTTGTGACAAGTTAATACCAATGTGTTGTTTAATGCTAACGACATAAAAGTATAACTGTAACGATTAAGTAAGGAGAACGAGATGAGTGATGCTAACGATTTAACCTTAAATGAAGTCTGTGAAATACTCGACAAAAGCCCTACTACAATTAAGCGTTATGCTCGCGAAAATTTACTGTTCACTGAACAACACGGTAATGTGCTTAGTTTTAATAAAGCCGAAGTGATGCGTTATTTAGCGTTTTCTGAACGTTAATCCCTCTTTACCCGTTTAACGTTCTTTGCTCAAAGTTCTTTACTAAAAGTTCTCTGCTAAAAGTTCTCTGCTAAAAGTTCTCTGCTAAAAAAATCCCCAAACCGTCATTGACAGTATTGGGGATTTTTTTATCGGCTTAGTGATTACTGCACAGCAAGACGTTAGTCACCAAAGTCATCGAGTAAAATATTCTCCGACTCAACTCCTAAGCTTTCTAGCATAGCAATAACCGATGAATTCATCAGCGGCGGGCCACACATATAATACTCACAATCTTCCGGCGCTTTATGTTGTTTTAGGTAATTCTCGTACAGCACGTTATGGATAAAGCCTGTGTATCCGGTCCAATTATCTTCTGGCAATGGATCCGACAAGGCCACATTCCAAGTAAAATTGTCGTTTTCAGCGGCAAGTTGATCAAAATCTTGTTGATAAAACACTTCGCGAGTTGAACGAGCCCCATACCAAAAGCTCATTTTACGCTTAGTGTTAACACTTTTTAGCTGATTAAAAATATGCGACCGCATTGGCGCCATGCCAGCACCACCACCAATAAACACCATTTCAGCATCGGTTTCTTTGACAAAAAACTCACCAAATGGACCCGAAATAGTCACCTTATCACCGGCTTTTAAGCTAAAGATATACGACGACATTTTCCCTGGTGGTAAACCGGCTTTAGGCGGGGTAGCGATACGTACATTAAGCAGTATACTGCCTTTTTCATCAGGATAATTGGCCATCGAATAAGCACGTAATACGTCTTCATCCACCGTAGAGACTAAATCAAATAAACCATACTTAACCCAGTCATCACGGTATTCGTCCGGAATATCAAAATCAGCATAACGGACTTGATGGGCAGGCGCTTCAATTTGAATGTAACCTCCAGCCTTAAATAACACGTCTTCGCCTTCGGGAATTTTTAATAACAGTTCTTTAATAAAGGTCGCTTGGTTATTATTTGAAATAACCTCACATTGCCATTTTTTAACCCCAAAAATTTCTTCATCAATCTCAAGATCCATGTCGGTTCGCACGGCGACTTGACACGCCAAACGAGAGCCGTCTTTGGCTTCTTTTTTCGAGATATGATCCAGCTCAGTCGCTAAAATATCACCGCCACCGGCTTTCACTTTTACGCGGCATTGACCACAAGTACCACCACCGCCACAGGCTGATGGAATAAATATCTGTTGCCCAGACAATGCAGCCAATAATTTATCACCCGCAGGGGTTTGCACGCTTTTACTGGCATCACCATTAATGCTAATCGTCACATCACCGGTGTTCACCAATTTTCGTTTGGCGACTAAAATCACCACCACTAGCAAACTTACCACTATGGTAAACATGCCAATACCTATTGCCATTTCCATTAAATAACCCTTTTCTTTAATGCGTTATAACGTAATGCCCGCAAATGACATAAAGCCCAGAGCCATTAAGCCGGTGGTAATAAATGTGATCCCAATGCCTTGTAATCCATCAGGAATAGCATGAAACTTCATCCGTTCACGCAATCCTGCTAATAACACGATGGCCATCGCCCAACCCACAGCAGAACCCGCAGCAAAGACCACTGACTCAGTAAAGTTATAGTCACGGTTAGCCATAAAGATAACTCCGGCAAAAATGGCGCAATTGACCGTTAATAGCGGTAAGAAGATCCCTAATGACTGATATAAGGTCGGAATATAACGGTCTAAAAACATTTCTAAAATTTGCACTAACGCGGCTATCACCCCGATAAAGGTAATCAACTGTAAATAGCTTAAATTAAGTTCAGCAAACCCCGCCCACGCTAATGCGCCTGGCGCTAAGATATTGACGTAGATAATTTGATTGAGTGGCACTGCCAGCATCATCACCACAATCACTGCGATCCCTAAGCCAAATGCAGTTGAGACCTTTTTTGATACGGCTAAAAAGGTGCACATACCTAAGAAAAATGACAGCGCCATATTGTCGATAAACGCCGCTTGGATAAATAAATTAATATAGTGTTCCATGCTGTTTCCTTATCCGCGCTTGCGCTGAATGATTTTAATGACCCAAATCATCACGCCAATGATAAAAAAGGCACTGGGTGGCAATGTGAACATCTCATTCGCCAAATACCAGCCGCCATTTTCGACAGTGGTTAAGATTGAATGACCAAACAAACTGCCACGACCCAGTAGTTCACGAATAAACGCCACGCCCATTAAAATCACCCCATAACCCAAGGCATTGCCTAAGGCATCGAACACGGCTAGGTGAGGAGGATGTTTCATCGCAAAGGCTTCGGCGCGGCCCATAATGATACAGTTAGTGATGATCAAACTCACAAACACAGATAACTGTTTCGATAGCTCATACGCCACATCTTGTAGCACCATGTCGACAATAATCACCAAGGACGCAATCACGGTCATTTGCGCAATAATGCGCACACTGTTGGGAATAAAGTGGCGAATGCTTGAAATAATCAAGTTCGAAAACACCAACACAAACGTCACCGCGAGTGTCATCACAAATGCGGTTTGCATCGAATTACTGACCGCTAAGGCCGAACACACACCTAATACCTGCATTGCCACTGGATTATTGGCAAAAATAGGAGATGTCAGGATCTCGCGAGTTGAAGTGGTATTACTCATTTACTTATCCTCTGCAGCGGCTAACGTGTGTAGATAAGTTTGGTATCCCTCTACGCCAAACCAAAACTCGACTAAACGTTGGATACCGACACCCGAACGAGTCGCGCCACTGACACCATCGATGCCGTGAATGTCACCGTCTTTTGCACCGCCCTTAATCACTTTAATGGCAATGTTACCTTTGGCATCAAATAGCGTTTTGCCTTGCCACAAGGCTAACCATTGTGGGTCAGTAATAAAGTCAGCAATACCTGGGGTTTCGCCATGCTCATAAAACACGATGTTCTCAATGGTGTTTAAGTCAGGTTTTATCGCCATGTAACCGTAAATAATCGACCACAAACCTTTGCCGTAAATAGGCATAACAATACTGGCAAGTTGACCCTTGGTGTCGTACACCTCAAAAATGCGAATATCGGTCGCCATGGTTTTAATCTTGGCGATGTCTTTTTTAGGTTTAGTAGACGTTTCAGGGTTAATGGCCGCCATGCGTTCGTCAAAATCAAGTAAGTTAGCTTTTTCAGTCACTTTACCTGTCGCCAAGTTAACCATTTTCGGTTGAACTCGCTGAGTAAACAACTCGCTAAAGTCACCTTGGCTGATGTCGATGTCAGCAGCCTTTAACACATACTGCTGCACTTCTTCACGCTTCTTGGCTAATTTGCGCTCTTTTAAAATCTCGACAGTACCCGTGATCATAAACGAACAAACTAAGCTTAAAATGATAATAAAAACCATGGTTCCAGCGACGGTATCTTTCTTAAAGGCCATGACGTTTTAGTCTCCGTTTAATATTAGCGCGAGCGACTAAGTAGTCGAATAACGGTGCCCATAAATTAGTAAACAAAATAGCCAACATAATACCCTCTGGCATTTTGGTATTGAGTAAACGAATAATAATGGTCATAAAGCCAATCATAAATCCAAAAACAAACTTGGCCTTACGGGTATAGGATGCCGTCACCGGGTCTGTGGCCATAAACATCATTCCCAATGCAAAACCACCGGTCACTAAGTGCCATGTCCACGGCATTGCCGACATGGGATTTCTGCTAGAACCAAAATAGTTGAACAACAAGACGGTAATGATCATTCCCAGCATAACGCCGGCTACCACACGCCAATCAGCTACGCGAGTTAGGAGTAAAATACCGCCACCGATAAGAATGGCTAAGGTACTGGTTTCACCCACAGCACCTGGGGTAAAGCCTAAAAAGGCATTCCACCAGCTCGGATCACTCACCACGCTAAACCAACTCACATCGACAAAGCTTAATTTTTTAGCCACGGTAAGGGTTAATGTGGTTGCACCAGAAAAGCCATCAACCGCAACAAACTGTCCTAACGCCACCACTTCGGTTGGATAAGCAAAGTAAATAAACGCATAACCCGCTAGCGCAGGATTTAAGAAGTTGTAGCCCATGCCGCCAAACAGTTCTTTTGCAACCACTACCCCAAAACTGATGCCTAAGGCCACAATCCATAATGGTGTAGAAATGGGTAAAATTAACGAGAACAATAAGGCCGTGATAAAAAAGCCTTCATGTAATTCTTGGCGACGCACTTTGGCAAACACCACTTCCCATACCAAGTTTACTATCAGCGCCGTTAAGTAAAACGGCACATAAAAACTGGCACCATAAGCGAATAAACTGATCAAGCCTGCACTTTCAGTCAGCGAGCCAAACATCGCGTTATACAAGGCTAATTGCCATACATCAGGCTGGGTTGCCCCGGCAATAATGGCCATTTGCGCCTGAAGACCAATATTGTACATACCCAATAACATGGCAGGAAATAAACACATGCCGACAATGTGCATGGTGCGCTTAACATCAATAGCATCACGAATATGCACATCACCTTTAGTGCTGCGGCCATTGGCTATCCACAAAGACCGTAGATAACTCCGCATTGAGTTACCATGGGCGTAGTAACTGTCTTGGGTGCTGGGTTTTTTCTGTTGCTGACTCATTAACCTTCCCTCTCGATAATATCTAGGCAAGCACGTAATTCTTTACCGAAGTCATATTTCCCAGGGCACACAAAAGTACATAGTGCTAAATCTTCTTCATCTAGTTCTAATGCCCCTAATAACTGTGCCTCATCGGTATCGCGTACCACTAAGTCGCGCACTAAAAGCGTGGGCAGAATATCTAATGGCATCACACGATCAAGTTGACCAAATGCCATCATGGCCCGTGGAGAACCACCAGCTTGGGTCGTAAAGTCGAACAGTTTTTTGGTGCGACTAAAGCCTGACATCATGATGCCGGTCATTGAGAATTTTCGGCTATCATGGCGAACCCAAGGTAAAATCTCTTGTTGTCCATTTTCAGTGAGCACACTAATTTGATTATGAAAGCGGCCAAGGTAATCATAAACGCCGACAGCAGTATGACCTGACAATAGTGATCCAGAAACAATACGGGAATCTTGTTGATTGATTTCATCCAGGGTCAAATCGCTTAGCTTCGCACCCAATTGAGTTTGCACTAATCGTGGCGTTAACACATTAGGGCCGGCTAATGACACGATACGATTGGTATACAGTTCGCCGGTTAAAAACAGTTTGCCAAAGGCAATCACGTCTTGATAACCCACATGCCACACTTGGCGTTCAATACTGGCAGGTAACAGGTAATGAATATGGGTGCCAACTAATCCGGCAGGGTGCACACCGTTAAAACGCTGAACATTGACTTGCGATAAGTCGTACTCAATGCTGGCATCGGCCAATAACGAAGCGCCATCGTCTTGGCATAGATACACCTGACCGCTAGTCAAAAACGTTAGGGCAAATAATCCGGCTTGAAAAGCCTGTGGTTGAGTCGCAATAATAACCCGTGGATCGGACGCAAGAGGATTGGTGTCAATGGCGGTGACAAATATACCGGCAGGGCTTGCATCTAACTGGGGCACTCGAGAAAAAGGACGTGTGCGCAACGCGGTCCATAAGCCACTGCGGACCAAACCGTCTTTAACGGCTTGATGTGATAGCGTATTAATATCCATAGACTCAAGAATGAAACAGGGCTCTTGCTTGGCATCACAATCAATGACAACCGACTGCAGTACCCGACGCTCTCCGCGATTAATAGCGACAACAACTCCGCTTGCTGGCGCGGTAAATAACACCCCTGGCGTTTTTTTGTCTTCAAATAACACTTGGCCTTTGACGACACTATCGCCTACTTCAACCGACATTGTTGGCTTTAAGCCCACATATTCTTCACCAATTAACGCCACTTGGGTCGTTTTAGGTGCGTCATCTATTTGCTGTAGTGGTTCACCAGCAACCGGGATATCAAGTCCACGCTTAATAGTTATCACTGGATTGTTAGCACCAGCCATCACATTCACCATCTAAAAATATTCGATAGCTAATATTATATGTTTGCAACTACTAATATAACAACAAAGATCACAGTCCGAGTGAGAACTGTAATTTTTCAACATAACCGAATACCAAATGTGTGAACCAGATCAATTTATTGACCAATATGATACAATTTGTGTAATTTTAAAGTCAAAAAGGTTTTTACATTTCGACGTCATTTCCGCGGCGATTTACTAATAATTATTAACAAAAATAGCCGAAAGCCACTTCATTAAAGACCAACTTACACCCATTAATGATGTCGCATTAAAATGGCGAACCGCTGATATTCTATATCGTTAGCCAGAGACGTTAATCAGCCAATTGTTGAATTAACCGTCCTTGCTGAAAAAGGTACACCGAATCCATTTGTTCTAACGCGGTCAAGCGATGGCTGATCATTAGCAGGGTTTTGTGCTGGGCAAAATCGAGTAAGACGTTGAGGATTTCACGCTCGGTACGTTTATCGAGTCCTTCAGTAGGTTCATCTAACAGCAGCAAAGGAGCATCACGCAATAATGCCCGAGCCACGCCAATTCTGCGCTGCTCGCCACCGGATAATTGTCGGCCGCCCTCACCGATCCAACAATCTAATGGTTTATCGCCTTGCAACAAGGTTTGCAGACCCACTTGCTGTAACACTTCAATAAAACGGTGATCATGTTCTTTTTTGGCCTCACCGTGCAGATACGGCAACGCTAACGCTAAATTGTCACGTAAAGTACCTGAAAACAGGTAAATACGTTGACTAACCACAGTCATCGCAGCACGAAGATTGGCATCGCTGTAGTCACTGATTGGCTGATCATCAAGCGTAATGGATCCCTGCTGCGCCGCCCAGTCACGGGTGATCAGTCCCAATAAGCTTGATTTACCACAACCAGTAGGACCTAAAATAGCCACCTTTTCACCGGCTTTAATGGTTAAGCCAAGGCCTTGTAACACCGGAGAGTGCGCGTGATAACCAAAGTGAACGCCACTGATCTGCAAAGCTCCGTGATGGGCTTGTAAGTGACTATCAGGATTAAATATCACACTCGGTGTTTGCTCGGTTATTTCCGTCACCCGCCGCGCAGCAAGTACCGTGCTTGATAAATGTTGGAATGCACCGGCTATCGGCATCATCATTTCAAGACTGGCCATAGTGGCGAACACCATTAATGCCATTAACGGCCCTGGCGGCGAGAGCTCACCGACACTTTGACCCGCTAAATACAGCATAGAGACAACCGCACTGCCATTGATTAATATCAGTAATGCTTGGCTTAGCCCGGTAATATTGGCCATGGTGGTTTGCTGACTAAATAAACTGTGCTGCGCTTGTTCAAGTTGAGCCAAATAGCGCTTATTAGCGCCAAATAAACTTAACTCGGCCTGCCCCTGAATAACATCAAGTAACTCAACTCGATATTGCCTTTGCGCCTGCATTAATACTTGCCCAGGCGCCTTACCTAAGTAATAAAATACTAGCGGTAAGATAAACCAAGCGGCTAATAACAGAGTGCATAAACTCAAGGCTAAATGGTTATCAAACCAACCGAGAAACGCCAACAATACACCAATCATCATCAAAGATGCGGCCATTGGCGTGAGTAAGCGTAAATAGAGATGATCTAAGGTATCAATATCGGCAACCAAACGATTGAGTAAGTCACCTCTTCGCAGACCTTGCAAGTTAGCCGCGCTTAACGGCAGTAACTTCTTCCATGCCCAAACACGCAGTTGCGTCAATAATTTAAAGGTCGCTTCATGGGTTGCTAACCGCTCACCGTAACGGCTTGCAGTACGAGCGATGGAGAAAAATCGCACACCTCCGGCGGGGGTGAAATAGTTAAACGTCTGCGCGGTAACCACCGCTAAGCCTGCTACTGCACTGGCAGATAAAAACCAGCCCGATAATGACAATAAGCCAATGCCCGTCAGTAATGTCGTCGATGTGAGCAAGAGCCCCACTAACATCATCAGCCACTGGCGGCGAAACAAAGCAACAAAAGGGCGTAATACCTGGATGATACTGCGCGGTTTCGCGTCAACGGATTGTGACATCAGCACACCTCCTGTTGTTGATTCTGTTGTTGATTGCGCATTTGCGACAATAACCCATCAACCTGTTGTAAATCATTAACATGGCCTTGTTGTACGACCCTTCCTTTGTCCATGACCAAGACGCAATTCATCGTGTGTAAATCATCTAATTTATGGGTCACGGTTAATCCCGTTGTCGACTGCATTGCGCGCTGCAACGTGGCCATCACAGACTGCTCACTTTGGGCATCTAAACTGGCTGTTGGTTCATCTAATAAAAATAACTTCGCCGGTTGTGCCAACGCACGAGCCAAAGCAAAACGCTGAGCTTGGCCTACCGACACACCCGCGCTTTGATCGCTGATGATTAAATCGAGCCCTAATGGATGCTGTAACACAAACTCACTGATGTTGGCCTGTTCAAGCAACGCCATAATCTGCTCATCGTTTAATTGCGGGTTGGCCAAA
This sequence comes from Shewanella sp. S1-49-MNA-CIBAN-0167, assembly GCF_040310145.1. Taxonomy (NCBI): domain Bacteria; kingdom Pseudomonadati; phylum Pseudomonadota; class Gammaproteobacteria; order Alteromonadales; family Shewanellaceae; genus Shewanella; species Shewanella sp. S1-49-MNA-CIBAN-0167. The sequence goes on from NZ_JBEOPO010000004.1 coordinate 129,948, forward strand.
GCAACATTTTCTCTCACGGTGCCATGGAATAATTGCGGATCTTGGCCTAACCAAGCCAGATGCTGACGCCATTGCGCCACATTAAGGTGCGATAATTCATGACCATTAATCAGCAATGATCCCTGATAAGGTAAAAACCCCAATAATGCATTCAGCAAACTGGTTTTTCCCGCGCCACTTGGACCCACAATGGCCCAGTGTTCACCTGCGGGTAACGTAAATGAAACAGGCCCAACTAAACGCTGACCATCTAAACTAAACACTTCAGTCCCAATGGCTTGGATACCTATGCTATCGGCAGAGAATGTATTATTTTGTGGTATTGAATCGATAGCCACTGTGCTGACTTGGTAATCAAGCAGCTCAACTAGCGCTTCTGCTGCGCCAATGGCTTGAGCTTTGGCGTGATAATGGGTGCCTAAGTCGCGAAGCGGTTGATAAAATTCTGGCGCTAAAATCAACACAAACATACCGGTAAACAAACTCACCTGCACGCCATAATGACCAAAGTCGAGATGACCTAAGTAACTAAAGCCAAAATACACCGCCAATACCGCAATCGACACTGCGGCAAAGAACTCTAATACCGCTGAACTGAGAAAGGCTAAACGTAATACCGACATAGTGCGGGCGCGAAAGTCTTCTGAAGCCTGTTCAATATTGACTAACTCCGCGGCGCCGCGATTAAACAGCTTTAACGTTTGCAGTCCTTTTAGCCGATCCATAAAGTGGCCGCTTAAACGCGACAACGCCTGCATATTTTTACGGTTAGCATCTGCCGCACCCATGCCAACTAAAATCATAAACATTGGAATTAAAGGCGCAGTGGCCAACAAAATGATCCCTGCAGCCCAATTAAGCGGAAACACACACGCTAAGATCAGCAAAGGAATAAACCCCGCTAACATCATCTGCGGTAAGTATTTAGCATAAAAGTCATGTAAATCTTCAACCTGCTCAAACACTAAGGTTGCCCATGCTCCAGCAGGTTTACCTTTAATAAACACCGGACCCAGTGCCACTAACTTATTAAGCACAGCTTGACGTATATCTTCGCGTAAACGTTTTCCAGCCTCAAAACTAAGCCGTTCACGCACTTGGGCTAACAAGGCTCGTATCAATAACAAGCCAATAAGTGCATAGAATTCATTGCTTAATGCGCCAGGTACGAGGTTATCAATAATGACACCCTGCAAAATCTGGGCAATAAAATAGGCCTGTCCCACAATGGCAATGCCATTTAACACCCCACATAACACAGATAATTTAAGGAAAATACCACAAGAAGATTGTTGGTTTTTAAGCCATTTTGCTAATGACTTTTCTAACGACTTGTCCATGAAGCTCCGGCGCAGTTATTGATGACCACTTTTATCACGCAGTATCGCAGTACTGGCATCTAGTTAACACTTAAAACGGTGTAAATGATATCTGATTCACATTTTGCTAATAAAGCCTGATTTAATAATTAAATTTAGTAACAATATCAATTACCTTAAATATCTTCTCGAAACATATCGCATTCAGTAAAGTACCTCTTGTGAAAATAGCCTAGTTTATCCCAAGCCAATATCACATTGCTCAGCATAATAATGATGAATCGTATAACCAAGCTAATTGATGAACAGAACACAGAGGGAGGCGATAGGCTAATATCAGTTTAGCATCGATAACACTCTTTACTGAGTGGTACTCTCACCGTATTTAACCAACACGTGCCAGAGTAACTTTAAGTCTTGTCGTTTTTTAGAATGTGCTCCCCGCTCACTCCAAGAAGCAGGTTGTTTTTGTAATTGGTATGCCGCACGGCCAATAATTTCTGCATTGATCAACTCATTTTCAGCAATACTTTGTGCCAAAATAGGCATGGCAGCACCACGAAAATCATCCGGTACTTGCGCCACATTAATTTGACGCCCTTTATGCCAATGCAATTCAATTTCGTATTCGTTACACAAGGCGATTAATGAATCCCCTATGGCGCTCCCCATAAATGACGGATCCGCGACTAATATGGCGACATCTTCCTCCAGCATCACATCACCGTGAATTTGGGCTTCAATATAATGATCTAAATTAGCGCTTGGCATAGCGTCAAAGCGGCGGCTGATATCATCGGTTAAATGCTGACTAAAATGTTCAATTAGCTTACTCGGTTTAAGCCCTGGAATGCCCAACGCATATTGACGCTCAAAACTTTCACTTAATAATGCCGCTATAATCGCATCAAAACACTTTATGGTGCCCTTTTCTTTGGGCAATCGATAAGAGTCCAGGTAACTAAAGGTACATCGCGACAATATTTGAGGATGGGTGACAAAATAACAACTGCCAAAGCGAGGCGCTGGGCCTAGCGGACATAAACCAAAATCTAACGCACCATATTTAGGCCGATGCTTAATACCAGAATAAGTGTGACCAAATAATTGGTTTTCCCAATGGTCGCGAGACCCGCCTAATTCTGGCGATAAGTGCCCATTAGAAACATGAGTTTCAAACTGACTTTTATACACACCATCACGCAATAACCCATCAACAACGGTGAGGCCGCGGTTATCAATTTGATCGGGATGAAAATGCAAAGCGACTCGACTATGTTGCGCTAGCTCACGCATAGCGAGTTGGAGTGATAAGGTTGAAATATTAGACATTAACAACACATTCTTGATCACGGCATGAGCATGATCTCGCAGCTCATACGCCATTTTCTCTATGTGTGTTTGTGCCGTTAATTTCATCAGTAAGAGACTCCTAAGTTAAGTAACCTCAGCTCGGGATAATAAACGGTTATCAAACAACCCTTCCCCTGCTAACTGCGTTGTATTGACTTGCAATTGAGTCGCTGTTGAAGCGTCAATCCTCTTTATTAGCAAAACACATGGCAAATTAGCGATAAATTAGCTGAAATGTTCTGATTTTAGCTTACTTACCCCATATATTAACCCGAGATCAGCTTAGTAAAACCCTGCTAAGTCGCTGAATATTGCATTAGAAAACAGCTTATCGTTTTATTGTATGTAATAAGTCGACGTTTAGCACTGTTGCAAGTCTTAAGATTAACACGATTTCATTCAACCGCTGTATTTGGGATAATAACCTCTGTATTTGAACGATTAAATCGCCCATTATTGATTGCAACCCAAGAGGATACATCATCGCCCACTAAGGGATTTGATAGCACTTATAGCGGTTTTCAGGTAAGCTTCACGGCCGCCGTTACTGGCTACCTTTTATTCAAAGCAACAATGCGTTGCCCAAAGAGATTTTTCTATGAGTTTTTCCTCACTTGGTCTGAATGCTGCTATTTTAAAAGCGGTTGAAAAACAAGGTTACGACACCCCCACTCCAATTCAAGCACAAGCAATTCCAGCCGTTTTAGCGGGCCAAGATGTAATGGCAGCGGCACAAACTGGGACAGGAAAAACAGCTGGTTTTACCCTGCCAATTTTAGAATTGTTGTCTAAAGGTGAACGCGCGCAACGTGGTCAAGTCCGTGCGCTCGTGTTAACACCAACACGTGAACTTGCAGCACAAGTACAAGAAAGCGTCGCCACTTATGGCGTCAACTTACCGTTAAAATCAGCCGTGGTATTTGGTGGTGTGTCTATCGTGCCACAATTAGCTGCGCTCAGAAATGGGGTCGACATTTTAGTCGCCACCCCTGGCCGTTTACTCGACTTATGCCAGCAAAAAGCCCTTAGCTTCAGCAAATTAGAAATTCTCGTGTTAGATGAAGCAGACCGCATGCTAGACATGGGCTTTATTCGTGACATTAAAAAAGTATTATCGATGTTACCTGCTAAGCGTCAAAACCTGATGTTTTCAGCGACTTTTTCGAATGAAATTCGTGAACTGGCTAAAGGTTTGGTTAACAATCCGGTAGAAATTTCAGTAACGCCTCGCAACGCTACCGCCGCCTCGGTGACACAATGTGTGTACCCATTGGATAAAACACGAAAATCAATGGCACTAATCGAACTGATTAAAACCAATGATTGGAAGCAAGTATTGGTCTTTTCGCGCACCAAACATGGCGCCAACCGTTTGGCCAAGAGTTTAGATGCCGCCCACATTAAAGCTGCAGCGATTCATGGTAATAAAAGCCAAACCGCACGCACAAAGGCTTTGGCTGATTTTAAAGCTGGCGCAGTACAAGTGATGGTCGCAACCGACATTGCCGCTCGCGGTATCGACATAGATCAACTGCCATGTGTTGTGAACTTTGACTTGCCCAATGTACCTGAAGATTATGTACATCGTATTGGCCGTACAGGCCGAGCAGGTTCAACAGGTCAAGCGGTATCATTAGTTGGCTTAGAAGAAGTTAAATTACTGCATGATATTGAGCGCTTAACTAACCGCGTCATTGAGCGTAAGCAGCTTGATGGTTTTGAAGCACCGTTCACAATTCCTGAACCTAACCTCAAATCAAGTGGCAGCTCAAAAAGCACTCAAGCGAGAAAGCCAAACCCGAACCGCAGTAAACATGCTCAGCAACATGCTAATGATGGTGCTCAAGGTGATAAGCCAGCGCGTAAGTTTGACTCACGCCAGCAATCACGTGGCCACGACAATAACGCTAACCCTGCTGATCCTAAGGCAGAAGCTAGAGCCAATGGTAATAAACCACCACAACGTTCACGTCCACCACGTCGAAGTGGTACGGCACCAGTAACATCGACAAGCAGTAATCCTTATGCCAATGCTAAAGTAAAAAGCTAACTAGCTCACTAGCTCACTAGCGATAAAGCATAAAAAAAACCGGTGAACATTGTTCACCGGTTTTTTATTATTCAGGCATCATCAATCGGCTATAAATTGACCGATAACACATTAATTGGTCACATAAACCAAGCGCGGTAATTACGGCCTTTTAACTTACCTTTACTGATGATATTCATCGCTTGTTTAGACACATTGCTTTTTACTGCAACGTAAGCGCGAAAATCAGTCACTTTGATTTTACCAATATCGTTAAAATCTAAACCATTGCCACCCGTTAATGCCCCAACAATATCACCTGGACGGATTTTTTGCTTTTTACCCCCCTCAATCTGAATGGTGATCATCGCAGCCGCTAATGGCTGCTTGTTGAGTACGCTCATTGCGGGTAAAGGCTCACTGACTACGTCTTTATTCATGGCTTCTTCTATCATCGCCATTTTGTAACCGTCTTCTTCACCAAACAAAGTATATGCGGCCCCTGAACTGCCAGCTCGGCCAGTACGGCCTATACGGTGAATATGCACTTCAGTATCGTAAGCAATATGATAATTAAATACTGCGTCTAACTCATCAATATCCAATCCACGCGCCGCAACGTCGGTGGCCACTAAAATACGCGCACTACGGTTAGCAAACTGCAATAACATTTGATCGCGATCGCGCTGCTCTAAATCGCCATGTAATGCTAATACACTAAAGCCAAATTCATGTAATGAGTCAGCTACTTGTTGGGTTTCACGCTTGGTATTACAAAACACTACTGCGCTTTCTGGCTGCTTATCTAATAACAATAAACGCAATGCTTCAAGACGGCCCTGGTTATCTTCGATACGATAAAAATGTTGATCGATAGTTAGGTTATCGTGCTTAGCTTCCACTTTAACCATTACCGGTTTATACAGAATTTGATCGGCAATCGCTTGGATCTGATCAGGGAACGTGGCGCTAAACAGTAACGTTTGACGCTCACGAGGTGCGGCAGCAATGATTTGGTCAATGTGCTGTTGGAAGCCCATTTCTAACATGCGATCTGCTTCATCTAAAATAAGCATGTTCATGTTACTTAAATCTAAACGGTTGCGATCTAAATGATCAACAATACGACCCGGTGTACCGACAATAATATGCGCACCGTGCTCTAATGAACCAACTTGCGGTCCCATAGGTACGCCGCCACAAAGTGTTAATACTTTAACGTTATGAATACCACGGGCCAAGGTACGAATGTCTTTCGCCACTTGGTCAGCTAATTCGCGCGTTGGACATAACACCATAGTTTGAATGCGAAAACGTTTTACATCCAGCTTATTGAGTAGCCCTAAACCAAAGGCTGCGGTTTTACCAGAACCTGTCATCGCTTGGCCAATGACATCTTCACCAGCCAAAATAGGCGGTAAGCTTTCGGCTTGGATCTGAGTCATCGATTCAAAACCCATAGTTTGGAGGTTTTCAAGCAATTCAGGTTTTAATTTAAGTGATGCAAAAGCCGTGTTAACGACTTGTTCTGTAGACTGACTCAAGGCAAATATCCTCTGATATCGAAAGGTAAAAAGCAGGCAAAAGCTGCAAAAAAATATACCAATACCATTACATAAATGAGCCAATAACGCGCAAAACTATCATTAAACAGCAGAACAAAATTAGCATATACAATGATGTTATATGAAAAATGCTTACCGCTATTTACGAACGATTTATCTTGCCAGAAGGAACAGATAATAAATAAGATTGGTGTTAGCAAAGGTGTTAAAACAAACCTAAGCCAGATATCAGCTATTGTAGCAATTTTATTGCCCGTTCGCTGACAAATATTTACCGATAACTCAGCTTATATTGAGCGCAATCCTAGAAAATTTGCTCAAAACGACCTTGCTGATAATCGTGTACTGCTTGCTCTATCTCAGCTTGACTATTCATCACAAACGGCCCCATATGAACAATCTCTTCATTAATAGGTTTTCCCGCAAGCAACAATAATCCTGCACCTGTCGATTTAGTTTGAAAATGACTGACGTCATGTGGATCTAATACCAACAACTGCCCTGATCTAGCCGTTTCTCGCAGACCTTGTGCATCAACATAGTTAAGTTCACCTTGATACACATAAGCACACACCGTTTGGTATTCTGCAAGATTAAGTGTGCCATGGCCATACTCAGCTAAGGTTAAATCGGCAATAGCACCATGACCGGCTAAACCTTGAATACTTGAGCTAATCTCATGAGGGTCATGATTAAAGCCCCAGCTTCCCGCCAAGGCAACAAGATTTGCGCCGTGTTCGTTATCTATACACGGATTAGCCTGCTTGCTGGTATCTTGATAAATAGGTGGACGCATTTTATGTTTTGCTGGCATATTGAGCCAAATTTGAAACCCATGCAGCCCTTCTTTAGTATCTGCTAATGGCATTTCAGAATGCACCACACCACTGCCAGTACTCATCCACTGCACGTCACCGGCACGTATATGCTTAACATTGCCCATTTGATCGCGATGCTCAAAGCCACCTGTACGGATATAGGTAAAAGTTTCTATGCCGCGATGAGGATGAGGCGGAAAACCACCAATAAAATATTGCTCGTTATCAGACTTTATTTCATCCATCATTAAATAGGGGTCAAAACGAAGCTTATCGAAATCGGCAATACGATTGATGTTAACACCATCACCGTCCATTGCAGGCAGTGCACTGTAGCGATTCAATACTTTCATCATAAACCCCATTTATTTAACCTCAACTCAAGATAATAAACGGTTATCAACCAGCTATTTTCTCGTTCACTGCATTTTACTGACTCGCAGTAGCACGCTATTGACGCGTTATTAACGTGTCATTGCACCTCGTTAACAGAACAAATTATGAGCTTGATATGACAGATAAATAGATAATTTATTTTATCTCTATAACCCGAGCAGAGGTTATTTATATCAATATCACTTGAGCATAGCAGGCAATATAGTTAATGAATATTGTATGATAGTGTGATTTTTATACGATGAAATCGACTGCAAAAGCATGTTCACGCGCTTACGGTGTCGCGATAAAGCGAGTTAATCCCAATGAGATTTACGGCTCAAAAAACGAGCAAAGCAACAACAAAGATACAATAAAAACAAACGGCGATAGCTTGAAAAAGATGTATGCCAAGTAGGTCGACATTCCCCAAGTCATTGCAAATCGCTCAACCTAGGTGGCTAATTGTAATGCCACACGGCGGTATGCAACGACATAAGGAATATTGCAGAGCCAACGGCGTTGGCCATGTATAAGGTAGGATTATTATGCTCAATCTATATCGAATTAATATTGACGCTCAAAACGTCTAATTAAACTGTGACACCAACTCTGTTTGGCGAACACCTTGACCACTAATTTCTTGGCTATGTATTGCAGCATTATGGCAATTTTGTTCGAATTGATTGATACCAGCTTGTAATGCCATCGCATTATTATAAATTTGATTAACGACAGTGGCTTGTTCTTCAGCAGCAACTGAAATTTGCTCTCCATTACCCTCGATAATGTTCATCACTTCACTGACAGAAATCAGGCTTTGCTCAAGCATGTTACTGGAGTCAATGCTCTTGTCTATTAACAAATGACTTTGATCCATTTGCGCTACAGCCTCTGCAGTCGTGTGACTGAGTGTATTGATAATAGCGTGTATTTCAAGAGCAGACGTTGCTGAGCGGCTTGCCAAGTTACGCACTTCATCGGCGACCACTGCAAATCCTCTGCCCGTCTCTCCAGCGCGCGCGGCTTCAATGGCCGCATTAAGCGCCAGTAAGTTTGTTTGCTGCGCAATACTTTCTATCACATCGACGGCTTGATTCACGCTTTGGCATTGTTGATTCAGGGTAGAAATAGCAACACGCGACTCTTCGAGTAAGCTATTAATTTCAGTTGTGGCGGTTTTACTGTTAACTAATGCCACCTTAGTTGCCTGTATTTGTTCCACTAATTGATGGATTTCTGCCGTTGAGTTACTGGTGTTTTGGGCAATGTCAGTAACAGAAGCGTTCATTTGCCCAATGGCTGTAACGACTTGTTCTAAATTTTGTGATTGCTCAACCAACTGGCTCTGATTGGCTTGATTTTGTTGTTGATGCTCTTCTAAACCTTGCTGGAGTTCTTCACCACTGTCTTTGATACGTCCGACCACGGCAAGTATTTCTGCTTTTTGCATCCGTAGGCTTAATTCTATGTGAGAAAGCTCATCGGTATAACCCGTGTAAACAAATTGATTGAGTGGATTATCATGTATTTTTTTACTCAAAATAAGTATGTTATCAAAACGCTGTTTAAGAACATAAAGCGGTCGACAAAAACATATAATGGCGATAATAAAGGTTAACATAGTGAAGAAAGCACTGGCGTAAGGTAAGGACATGAATAACCCTACTGAAAACAACCAGCCCAATAGCAGTTTAGTGATAATACTGGCGCCAAACTTTGGCTTGGCTGCTTTGCCAGCATTGACCGCATCATAACAGGCTTGAGCACGTTCAGTGAGCTCAACTTCAGGTTGAGTTCTAACCGACTGGTATTCACAAATAGTACCGTTGCGTTTAATGGGGGTGACATAGGCGTTAACCCAATAGTATTTGCCATTTTTGCAACGGTTCTTCACTAGCCCCATCCAGCTTTGTCCTTGCTTAATAGTATCCCAGAGGTCAGCAAATGCGGCTTTAGGCATATCAGGATGGCGGACAATATTATGTGGCTTGTTGATTAATTCTTCTTTTTGGTAGCCACAAACAGTAACAAAGTCATCATTAACATGGGTAATGATACTGTCTAGATCTGTTGTTGAAAGAATTTTATAATCTGACGGATACGTGATTTCTTCATCAATAATTTCTTTTACAGTCATGGTGATACATTAAACGCAGTCAATTAAATAAGTGAGGCGATTATTAATCAGTCAGCACGACATTGATGTGATGATTAGCTAATTTAATCGCCAAATATTTAACATTTGTAAAATACACGAGTTAAGTCACATTGATGGTTTTTAAGATCGAGGTGATGTCTCAAGCATTAGCCGCTCATTTGGATGGCATCGGTAAATAATGTTAATATTTGTTCACCTTGTTAGTGACTTTTTTCTTCAGACGATAGCAGCGGATAAGGTCATTAAGCGTCAGCTATAAGGCCGATCATCTATTTAACCAATAACATAGCGAAAAATATCTTGGTAGACAGACTTTGATTTGTTGCCCATCAGCAAACGACCATTTGAAAAACATATTTATGGCGCTATTTTAGATCGACTATTTTAATCTAGCTGACTCTATCTCAACGGTGTTTTAATATAAAAATGAAAAGTCATATTCATTCAAAGAGGTTAATTCCAGGTATGGATCGCTTGCTCTTTTGTGGTTGCCTTTTACATAATAGTCGCTTAATACCCACCATTTTTCTCATCGCCAACAGCGAGAAAGGAACGGGAGTTGAAGCAAAAATAAGCGTTTATACTGTGACGATTCTCTAGCAATTAGTTATCGCACCATGATCACTCTTGATGTGTGCTGGATAACGTTAAAATAATCAAAACACAGTATAATCATGGTTAATTAATGATTGGTGGGAAACGAAGTGCTGACACAAATTCTAGTCACGATATTAGTAATCGTTGGCGCTATTGTATATTTACGCAGTGGCCGGGGCAGTAAAGCGAGTCGCAGTGCTGCAATAGCAGAGGAACAAAGCTCGCCATTTTTTAGTCGGGTGATTATTTACGCTATGATTGCAGTGTCGATGTTAGCCTCAACTGGCTATTGGGGTTGGAGTCTGTATGACGAAAACACCGTGGTTGAAGTGACGATTACATCACCCATTGAAGCGATGACCACAAGCTACAAAGTACGTAAAAAAGATATTGAAGCCAAGCGGATTACCACCGTTGATGGGATTCAAATCCGTTTATCTAATCAAGAGCGATTAACGATTAAAGCGGCAGAGGCACAGTAATTATTTGTACCTAATCAGAGTCACCCTGCCGCCCACTCATCTGGCGCTATTTTACTGCCACTATGCCTGATCGCAAAGCGCCTGCCATTGGGCGCTAGCAACAGGGTCGCCATTTTTAAAACCAATATAGCTATTCAGTTTACGGCTGATATCACTCTGGCATTGAGTTTCTACAGATGTGGGGATTTCGATCAAATGCAGCCCGCCTGTGGCTGTTTGTTGTAGGGTCTGTATCAGCTGTGCCTGAGTCTGACAATAATGGCCCTGCCCGCCGTAAGCTTGGATCAACAACTTAGGATCAAAACCTTCTGCATTGCAGTGATATATGGGCGCATTGCCTGCTTTGCCTAAATGAAACACATTGTTTCGCATGTAAAGTATCGTGACATTGGCATGCTGTTTCTGCAAATTAATCAACTCATTAGCCTGAAAATTAAACCCGCCATCACCTGTGATAACCAAAATAGGCACTTGACTGCCAATGTAAGCGAGTTCATCGGCTACCGCTCTGGCATAGGGAAGGCTTGTGCCCATGGCGGCATACCAAGGATTGGCCAAAAAACTGCGTCCAAGTTCAGTGCTTAAGGTATTAAGCTCGAAGCTGGCGAAGAAGGCATTGCCTATTTCAGGAATAAATACATAGGGCTGAGGCAAAGTGGCTTGAGCTACATTGATCACCTTTGCCAAATTGGCATAGCTTAGGCTCTGCTGGGCTTCAATGTTTTCTCCCATAACGGCAACAGCATCTTGCGGCGCAGCCTGCGGTGATAGTTGAGGTTGTTTTGTTGTGGCTTCTAGCCTGTGCTGCAGCCCCAACTCTAGCAGGGTGACGACGGCGATGATGTCTTGCTCCCGGTGAGCAGTGCCCTTTAACATCGTCTTATTCTGGTGCTTGTCTATGGCATGAGTCTGGCTGCCAAAGGCATTGTTGGTGTCGGATGGAAAAATAGCTGTGCCTATTTCCAACACATAATCGGCGATGGTTTCAATGTAGATTTTACCTGGGGTGTGGCTGAATACGCCGTTATAGCAGCCAAGACAGAGAGGATCACTTTCATCGACCATACCCTTGGCAAACCAAGTGACGGCATAGGGTAGTTGCAACTGATGACATAGCTTGACCAATCTTGCCAATAGATCGGGATTAAGGCGCAACTTTTCCCCAAGAAACAGTAAGGGAGCCTTAGATTTGCTCAGCTTATCGAGTATGTTCGCGGCGATAAGTTCAGCGCCGCTCAAATTAAGGTGTTGTCCTTGGAGAGAATCCAGACTTGGGGGTAAAGACAAGGCTTGGGTCGGTTGCTGCACCAGATCCCTGGGGATCTCGATATACACAGGTTGGCGATGTAAATAAGCATGAGTCATTAATGCTAAGCATTGCTCAGCGGCAATATTAGGCTGACCAGTATGACGCTGTCCTTGCAGTCGCTCTGCGCGAATACCTAGGGCTTTAAACGCATTGAGGGCAGCATTGAGATCCGTATTCCACGCGGTATGAGGATGCACAGTATGGTGCAAGGAATGCTGGGCGATTTCATTCTCCCCAGGAGCACCGGATATAAAAATAACAGGTAAGCCTTCGGTGCGGGCTAGGGCCGCGGCAGAAATACAGGGTAAGCTGCCGACTGTGTATGTTGTAAGGCAGACACCAAGGCCTGCTACCTCGGCTTGAGCACATGCGCTAAAGCCTGCGTGCATCTCATTACTTGAGGGCAGCACAGTAAGGCTCGGCTCAAGTGCATTAATAAGGTTGGCGACAAAATCGCCACCCACACCATAGAGCCGCTTCGCCCCAAAAAATTGCAATAACTGGGCAAGGCTATGTCCTAGTTGTGGCAAGCTGTCATGGTACTGCTTGCCAAAATTGTGTTGAATCGATGAGGTCACATTACGCTCCTATAGTCGTTAATGGCCTTAGACTAAGCGCAAGTGCTAGATCATGTATTGATCGAGATCAGCTTTATAAAATTGCCCTGCAGATGCGGTTGTCACAACGCCCTCCCCATAACCAAGCAACCCATTTTGCTAATCCTCTCCCAATGGCCAATCGGCCACACCACTAGAACAACTCATTTCACCGCAGCTCAAACCAAGTGACCCATTGAAAATTTAAGCGAGGTTTAAGTTTGGGTTAAGTAACCTACTCCTAAACCACAATTAGGCGCGTCACATCATGCCATTAAATAACTTGCACACCATTAACGTCTGGGATGTGTTGATCCGCATATTCCATTGGTCACACGTTGGTTTTTTTACTCTAGCCTATTTAACCGAGGGCGAAGATGAGTGGATGACCATTCACAGCTACGCGGGTTACAGCATCTTAATCTTATTAGTTTTTCGCCTGTTATGGGGATGCATCAAAAGACCCGCAAAGCAATCGACCCCATGGCACAGTCCATTACCATCGATCGCTTAACCGACAGTGCCAAAATAGAAAAATGGTTCACTCGTAACTTTAGTCGCTACGCCACAGCTAATATAAGATGCAAACTTCGGCATTCCCTTTATATAATTACTTTCAAACCAATCGATAGTGAACCCGCTGCTTTGTATATTTTCAATCATAGGCCTATTTAAATTACAGCCACCAAAGGCGTTACCCCATAAACGATTTAAACGATTTTGCCATTTTTTAATTGAGTCATCAGGAGCTTGACCATGCTCACAGAAAAGAATTTTACCATCGGGCTTTAATACTCTGTGTATTTGCTTCATTGCGGCACGCCAATCAGCAATAGTGCAAAGCGTGTACGTTAACACGACTGAGTCAACACAATGATCATCAAGCGGAATTTGTTCACCGGGGAGACTTAGCCACTCAACCTGAATAGGGGATTTAGCTAGATTTTTTAGCGCTTTTTTACGCATTCCAAGAGAAGGTTCAAGCCCCCATATCATGTTTACTTTCATAGGATTATATAAAGTCATGTTAACAGCAGACCCCATACCAACCTCTAACACATTGCCATAAGCTAAAGGAACGACTTTTTGCCTAAGTTCCATTATGACACTTGAAGAACAAGCGCAATTGATAATGTGTGGAAGAATATTGTTTTCATAAAAACTCAAAGGTAAAACCTCTCTATAATTTGAGATTTACATGTCGAACGTTCAATATAAACCGCGCGAGCTTCAGCGGCTATAGGGCGCGAATGTATATTATGGTTAGCGCGCAATGTAAACCTCATCGGCTATTTCCCCTCGGCTCAATATGTATCTATATGCCTATATTGCCCTTATTTCTTGAATCCAGCCTTAACCGTAACCAGTGTAGTGGCCTTCTGGTTCGGAATTATAACTCCCGCGCACTTTATTAACTGAGGGGATTGGTACCGTTTATTTAACACCGAGATCCGATCCAGTCGATCACAGTTCAAACCAATAGCAGATCTTGTCATTAAAAAATGATAGCTAACTTTAGCCTAATCCCGCTGTTTTTATTACGATGGGCATAAGAACTTACACAGCTTAAAGTAAACTACAATATGGCAAAACCGAATAAGAAAGGACCTTCCCGAACCGTCGACATCTTCTGCGCTAAGTGTAAAACCCAGCTGTTTAAGTATCGCAAGGGAGGTAAAGGCGCCTTAATCAAATGCTTCAAGGAGCGTATTGTCGAAAACAACACCAAAGTCCCCTGCACTTGCCCTGAATGCGGCCAGGTATTTGCCCGAGAGACTTTAGTCCGCGGCGCGCCAGCCTTTAAAATGGTGGGTGGAAAAGTCACGTTTAAATAATTCCTAGCATCATCAGTAACAATGACACTACTGCGGATCTATCCATGGCGAGTGTGGGTCTCAATGTGAATATGAGTAAAAACGGCCACCTTGTTGCAAAAGGCTCATCATCCCCGCGCCAGTGAGTATACTAACCCCCGATAATGGCAAACACTGCTTTATGCCACCACAATCAAGCAAATAATCACCATCAGCCATTTTTTAGGGGGACATGAGTCGCATCAAAAGCAATGATAAAAGTGAAGCAATTGAATAGAAAACTAAGGCCAACAGCCTTCGAGGAGTAGACGATTGCCCTGACTCATCGACAGCGTCCATATATGACATGTTTATTACGGCTATTTTATTTATGGAGTGATTAATCAGTGATTAATTGACCGAGTAATAGAACGCGGAAAAGCCAAATGCTAACTCAATCAATAAATGAAACGTTAACGCAGGCCATAAACTGCGAGTCTTAATGGTTAAATAGGATAATAAAGGCGAGGCGATGATCATGCCGATGGCTTCGTAGATAGGTTTTTTTATGTGGAATAATACTTCGAAGATGCACACGATAATGGTCATTATAATCGCTGCCGCCATTGGATTAAGTTTGTAATGCTTGGTTAAACAATATTGGCCACCGCCCAATAAAAATCCTCGGTGGAGGACTTCCCAGCCTATGATGGTCGATGCGGTAAAAATGAGAAAACGCTGAAACTTACCCGCTTCTCTGAGATCCTCTAAAGAACGTCCATGGCGATAGTGAGAGAAATAATCTGCGGCAAAAAATTGTAGATAAATAAATAAACAAAGCAGAAGACCAAAAAAGACAGCCATAAGCAGCAGGTTTTCACGATTAATTGTAGGTTTAGAGAAATACAGTTGTTTTAACGGTATCGCCAGCAAAAAAACCAGAACAAAAGGAAAGACTAATCGGCTTAAAACCCAATAACCTTTAAAGCCTCCCGACGCTAAAAAATTATTGCTGACATACACACCAACCACCTGTAACAGTAATATTACTATTAATAATATGCAGAACGGAGCCGCCATTTTGGCGCTAAGGATCTGGTCTTGGTGTGACATGTTTGTTATTTCCTTTTATGCTTTTTTAGAGCATTTTTTAGGGCTGCTTTAGCAATTGACGCCACAATATCTTATGTGGGCTCCCTTGAATGCCACCCATTCATCTAACGAATGGACGCCTAAGAATGCCACGACTTCTTAAAAATGCCACCCATTCTTCTGACGATATTCGTCTAACGAATGGACGCCTAAGAATGCCACGACTTCTTAAAAATGCCACCCATTCTTCTGACGATAACGTTTTAAGTTGACGAAAGTGACTATTGCGACGTGTTAATAGTGGCTGTCTACATTATTTGTCTCTAGATGATGCTCTAATTATGTGTGGGATAGCCGATAAATGTCTCAAATTTGGCCTTCTGGGTCGCTCCATATCCTAAATCCATTGAGTCGAGGTGCCACTGATATTCGAAAGGATTAGAAAGCGTCAGGCAACATTATTTATTTTAAAAGAATTCGCAACAAGAGTGCCTCTATATGTGTTGGCATCCTTTTACTTGCAAGCGCACGACGATTTAACCGCTAACCGACATACGAAGTAGATGAATCAATAGCCAAATAAGCCACTCACTTATCGAGTTCCATAACGTTTGGTTTCATTAGCAGTTGCGATTATTTGCGAACTTGATCGCGTTTTACAAGGCTACACTGCATAATTTTCGTTTATTGTGCTAAATTTAGAACTCACAGTTCTAAATTTATATATTGAGAAGCAACAATGGCGCATCGTTGGCAAATTGCAATTTCTGCGGGTTTATTAGCGGCTATTTGGGCTGGTCTTGCTGATGTGTTTCATCTAGTGACATGGGTTGGCTTTCTCGGTTGCAGTACTTTTTTTGCTCAAACTGAATCTGGCGCTAAAGGGATGATGATGGCGATGATGACCAATCTTTCAGGTGTATTCTGGGGATGGTTAATTATTGCGGGGAGTGGTGTACTGGGTTCGCCAATAATAAGCTATGCATTAACGGGTATTGTCACTGCAATGATGTGCTTACAAGCCAGTAATAAAAACTTCGCTTTTATTCCCGGCACGTTTATTGGTTGTTGTATTACATTCGCGTTAAATGCTGATATCGCAGCAATTATTCCACCTCTAGTTATAGGCGCAGCGCTAGGCTATAGCATGAGCCTACTAACCGGCTTATTGATAACGTTAACGGCTAAAACAGCTGAATCGTTGAAAGATGAAACCGTAAAAGAAATCTAAGCACAGATTCGATGCCTCAATCGAGTCTGACACAAACGTTGAACGAGGCACTAGAGACTTAGAACAAAACATGCCGCCCATTTTATAAAACATCAAAACATAGCAACATCAAAACATATCAAAACATAGCCACCCATTTTATTATGAATTAACATAACTGCTTTCAAAACATAGCCACCCATTTTATTATGAATTAACATAACTGCTTTTAGCTTTGATTGCGATAGCCTTCAGCACTATT